>DASSEA010000376.1:0-2028 GCA_035696805.1 Casimicrobiaceae bacterium | reverse complement strand
GCCGGCGCGGGCTCCGGCAAGACCAGCACGCTGGCCTGTCGCGCCGCGCATCTGATCGCCAACGGCGCCGATCCTCAGCGCATCCTGCTGTTGACGTTCTCGCGTAGAGCCGCCGAGGCGCTCGAACGCCGCGCGGGGCAGTTCCTGCAGCGCGTGCTCGGCCAGGGTGCCACGCCTGTAGCGCAACTGACGTGGGCGGGCACGTTTCACAGCGTCGGCGCGCGCCTCCTGCGGGACTACGCGGCGACGATCGGCCTGCACGACTCGTTCAGCATTCTCGATCGGCCCGATGCCGAAGATCTGCTCGACCTCATCCGGCACGATCTCGGGTTCGACGCGACGAAGCATCGCTTTCCCGCCAAAGGGACGTGTCTCGCGATCTATTCTCGCGTCGTCAACGGCGAGTCGCCGCTCGAAGATGTCCTTGAAACCGCATATGCATGGTGCGAGCCCTGGCGTCACGAACTCGAGCAGCTTTTCGAGCGCTACGTCGCCGCAAAGCAGGCGCAGAACGTTCTCGACTACGACGATCTGCTGCTCTACTGGTCGCACATGCTGGCCGAGCCGTCGATTGCGCGCGACGTCGGCGGCCGCTTCGATCACGTGCTCGTCGACGAGTACCAGGACACCAATCGGTTGCAATCGTCGATCCTGCGGGCGCTGAAGCCGGACGGACGCGGCGTCACCGTCGTTGGCGACGACGCGCAGTCGATCTATTCGTTTCGCGCAGCGACGGTGCGCAACATCCTCGAATTTCCGCAACGGTTCGAGCCCGCTGCACGCGTCGTGACGCTCGAACGCAACTATCGCTCGACGCAGCCGATCCTCGACGCTTCGAACGCCGTCATCGGTCTCGCGACCGAGCGCTTCACCAAGAACCTGTGGACCGACCGTGTCCCGGGACGCAAGCCCCGACTGGTGACCGCGCGCGACGAAGCCGCGCAGGCGCGATACGTCGCCGATAGCGTGCTCGAGCAGCGCGAACGTGGCACGGCGTTGAAATCGCAGGCGGTGTTGTTCCGGAGCTCGAGCCACAGTGCGCAACTCGAGCTGGAACTCGCGCGGCGCGGCATTCCCTTCGTGAAGTACGGCGGACTGAAGTTCCTCGAGGCCGCCCACGTCAAGGACGTGCTGAGCGTGCTGAAGTGGAGCGACAACCCGCGCAATCGAATGGCGGGTTTTCGCGCGCTGCGGCTGCTTCCGGGGGTCGGTCCTTCGACAGCCGGGAGACTGCTCGACGCAATTGCGCAGTCGCCCGAGCCATCGAGCGCGATGGCGTCGTTCGAACCGGCGGCGGCGCTCGCGGAAGCATGGCGCAGTTTCGTCGCGCTGTTGCGAACGCTTCGCGCGGACGTTGCGGCTTGGCCCGTCGCGCTCGATGCCGTGATCGCGTGGTACGACAAGCATCTTGTGCGCAACTTCGACGACGCGTTCGTGCGTCGCGGCGATCTCGTCCAGCTGCAGCATATTGCGTCGACATATCGGTCACGCGAGCGCTTCCTGACCGAACTCACGCTGGATCCGCCGGCTGCGACGAGTGACGAAGCGGGGCCGCCCGGGCGCGACGACGATTTCCTGATTCTGTCGACGATCCACTCCGCCAAGGGACAGGAGTGGAAGGCGGTGCACGTGCTGAACGTCGTCGATGGCTGCATTCCTTCCGACATGGCGACGGGGACGACCGAAGAAATCGAGGAGGAGCGGCGCCTGTTGTACGTCGCGATGACGCGCGCGAAGGACGAACTGGACCTGATCTCGCCGCAACGGTTCTTCGTGCGCCAGCAGAACGCGTACGGCGATCGGCACGTGTATGCGCTGCGCAGCCGTTTCATCCCGGATGCGATTTCAGAATATTTCGAGTGTTGTGCGGACTCGTCCGCCGTGCACGCGGAGGAGGGCGGAGCAGCCGTTGGTGCTGCCCCAGTTGCGCGCATCGACGTTGCGGCACGCGTTCGCGCTGGCTGGAAGCGCGCCGGTTGACGACTTTGGGGTCAGAGCAATAAGTCGACTTATTGCTCTGACCCCAAT
>DASSEA010000375.1:0-7472 GCA_035696805.1 Casimicrobiaceae bacterium | reverse complement strand
CGGTCCGGCGAGATCGAGCTCGAGCTGGTGCCGCAGGGCAATCTCGCGGTCCGCATCCAGGCCGCCGGCGCGGGTCTCGGCGCGATCTACACGCCGACCGGCTTCGGCACCGAGCTGGCAAAGGGAAAGGAAACGCGGCAGATCGACGGCCGCGATTACGTGCTCGAATATCCGATCCGCGCCGATTACGCGCTCATCAAGGCGGATCGCGGCGACCGCTGGGGCAACCTGGTCTATCGCAAGACGGCACGCAATTTCGGGCCGATCATGGCGAGCGCGGCAACGTGCACGATCGTTCAGGTCCGCGAAACGGTCGATCTCGGCGGCCTCGATCCCGAGGCGATCGTCACGCCGGGCATCTTCGTGCACCGGGTCGTGAAGGTTCCGGCCGGCGCGCTGATCGAACCGCAGGCGGCGGCATGAGCGCGAAGGCGCCCCGAGCGTGAATCAGCGCCACAGCGCGAAGCGCGCAGGGTAGTCCGGTGACCGCGACGTTCCAGCGCTACACGCGCAATCAGATGGCCGCGCGCGTCGCGCGCGACATTCCCGAGGGCGCCTACGTCAATCTCGGCATCGGGCTGCCCACGCTCGTCGCCAATCACCTGCCGCGCGATCGCGAGATTCTGCTGCACAGCGAGAACGGCCTGCTCGCGATGGGGCCGGCGCCGTCGCCGGGCGCGGAAGATCCCGATCTCATCAACGCCGGCAAGCAGCCGGTCACGCTGCTTCCCGGCGGCGCATATTTTCATCATGCCGATTCGTTCGCGATGATGCGCGGCGGTCACCTCGATTTTTGCGTGCTCGGCGCGTTCCAGGTATCGACGCGGGGCGATCTCGCGAACTGGCATACCGGCGCGCCCGATGCGATCCCCGCCGTCGGGGGTGCGATGGATCTCGCGATCGGTGCGAAGCGTGTCTACGTGATGATGGAGCACTTGACCAAGCAGGGGCAGAGCAAGATCGTCGACACCTGCACGTATCCGCTCACCGGCATCGCGTGCGTTAACCGCATCTTCACCGACCTCGCCGTGCTCGACGTCACGGCGAATGGGCTTTGCGTCGTCGAGAGCGTCGACGGACTCGCGTTCGACGAGTTGCAGCGACTGACGGGCGTGCCGCTCACCCGGGATCGGGGGTCGGGCACCGTTGTTCACCAGGGCACGGACAGGACAAGACGATGAACGAGGCATTCATTTGCGACGCGATCCGTACGCCATTCGGACGCTACGGTGGCGCGCTCGCGACCGTCCGTGCCGACGATCTCGGCGCCGTACCGTTGCGCGCACTGATGGAACGCAGTCCGGCCGTCGACTGGTCCGCGGTCGACGACGTCGTGTACGGCTGCGCGAACCAGGCCGGCGAGGACAACCGCAACGTGGGGCGCATGTCGCTGCTGCTCGCCGGTCTTCCGCAGGAGGTGCCGGGCAGCACGATCAATCGGCTGTGCGGGTCGAGCATGGATGCGGTGATGATCGCCGCGCGCGCGATCAAGGCGGGCGAAGCGTCGCTGATGATCGCCGGCGGCGTCGAAAGCATGTCGCGCGCGCCGTTCGTGCTGGCGAAGGCGACGGAAGCCTTCTCCCGCGCTGCGAAGATCGAAGACACGACAATCGGATGGCGGTTCGTCAATCCGCTGATGAAATCGCGCTACGGGATCGACTCGATGCCGGAGACGGCCGAAAACGTCGCGCAGGAATTCGGCATTGCGCGCGCGGACCAGGACGCGTTCGCGCTCCGCAGCCAGCAGCGCGCGGCGGCCGCGATCTCGGGTGGCCGCATGGCCGAAGAGATCGTCGCGGTCGACGTCGCGCAGAAACGCGGCGATCCGGCCGCCGTGACGACCGACGAGCACCCGCGCGCGACATCGCTCGAAGCGCTCGCGAAACTCAAAGGCATCGTGCGGCCGGACGGCTCGGTGACGGCAGGCAACGCGTCCGGCGTCAACGACGGCGCGTGTGCGCTGCTTCTCGCGTCGGAGCAGGCGGCGAAACAGCACGGGCTGACACCGCGCGCACGCGTGGTCGCCGGCGCGGTCGCCGGCGTGGCGCCGCGCATCATGGGATTCGGTCCGGCGCCCGCGACGCGCAAGGTGCTCGCCCGCGCGAACCTCGATCTGGCGGCCATGGACGTCATCGAATTGAACGAGGCGTTTGCGGCGCAGGCGCTCGCGGTGACGCGCGACCTGGAACTCGCCGACGACGCGCCCCACGTCAATCCGAACGGCGGCGCGATCGCGCTCGGCCATCCGCTCGGCGCGAGCGGCGCACGCCTCGTCACGACCGCGCTGTACGCGCTGCAGCGCGGCGGCGGGCGTTATGCGCTCTGCACGATGTGCATCGGCGTGGGGCAGGGCATCGCGGTCGTCATCGAACGCGTCTGAAGCGACGGGCCCCGGCGTGCCCGACTCGCTGTTCACCACCGATGCGATGCGAGCGGTCTTCAGCGATCGCGCGCGGATCGCGCGCATGCTCGACTTCGAAGCGGCGCTCGCGCATGCAGCAGCCGACGCGTCGGTGATTCCGCGCGCTGCGGCCGATGCGATCGCGCGACATTGCGACGCCGGACGGTTCGATATCGCGGCGATCGAGCAGGCCATCGCTCGCAGCGGCAATCTCGCGATTCCCCTCGTCGCCGCGCTGTCGCAGCAGGTCGGCGCTGCGGACGGCGACGCGCGACGTTACGTGCATTGGGGCGCGACGAGCCAGGACGTCATCGACACCGGGCTCGTGCTGCAACTGCGCGACGCGCTGGCGTTGATCGAAGCGGACGTCGATCGCCTTGCGGCAGCGCTCGCGAAGCGCGCACGCGAGCACGTCGACACGCTGCTCGCGGGTCGTACGTGGCTGCAGCAGGCACTGCCGATCACCCTCGGGCTCAAGCTCGCTGGTTTTGTCAGCGCGCTCGATCGTCATCGCGAACGGATCGCTGCCGCTCGCGAGCGCGTGCTCGTGGTGCAGTTCGGAGGCGCGGCCGGAACGCTCGCATCCCTCGATGACCAGGGACTCGCGATCGGCGAACACCTCGCGACGCGACTCGGTTTGCGATTGCCCGACGTGCCGTGGCACACGCAGCGCGACCGGTTCTGCGACGTCGCTGCAGCGCTCGGAATGCTGACAGCGACGCTCGGCAAGCTCGGACGGGATCTTGCGTTGCTCGGACAGACCGAGGTCGGCGAGGCGCAGGAGCCGGCGGCGGAGGGCCGAGGCGGGTCATCGACAATGCCGCACAAGCGCAATCCGGTCAGCGCGTCGGTCGCGATCGCCGCGTCGGTACGCGTCCCGGGGCTCGTCGCGACGATGTTGACGGCGGCGGTACAGGAACACGAACGCGGTCTCGGCAACTGGCCGGCCGAATGGGAAACGCTGCCCGAGATCGCGCTGCTTGCTGCGGGGGCGCTCGCCGCGATGATCGATGTCGCCGACGGCCTCGACATCGACGCGACGCGGATGCGATCGAACCTCGAGCTGACGCACGGACTGATCTTCGCCGAGGCGGTGCAGACCGCGCTTGCGCCGACGCTCGGTCGCGACTCCGCACATGTGCTCGTTGCAGGCGCCTGTCGGCGCGCCCTCGCGGAAGGCGTGCATTTGCGCGACATTCTGGCGCGGGAACCGGCGCTCTCCGGAACCCTGGATCCGCCCGCACTCGATCGACTGTTCGACCCGGGTCGCTACCTGGGCGAAACCCGCACCCTCATCGTGCGTGCGCTCGCCCGGCACGCTGCACCAGGCTGAGGAGGTCCGCCATGCCGACTGCGCCGCTCGCCGACGTCCGCCTGCATTTTCGGATCGACGGGGACGAGGGCGCACCGCCGCTCATGCTTTCCAACTCGCTCGGCACGACGCTCGACATGTGGGAGCCGCAAATGTCCGCTCTCGCGGGCCGCTTCCGCGTCGTTCGCTACGACAGCCGCGGGCACGGCCGTTCGCAGACGACGCCGGGCCCGTATTCGATCGATCAGCTGGCGCGCGATGCCGTCGGACTGCTCGACCATCTCGCGATCGATCGCGCGCACTTCTGCGGGCTGTCGATGGGCGGCATGGTCGGATTGTGGCTGGGCATTCACGCGCCGGATCGCCTCGATCGGCTGGTCGTCGCGAACACTGCAGCGAAGATCGGCACGTCGGAGATGTGGAACGCGCGCATCGACGCGGTTCGCAAGGGCGGCATGGCCGCGATCGTGTCGGCGGTGCTCGGGCGTTTCTTTTCGCCGCAGCTGCTCGAACAGCCGACGCCGATGATCCTGCGCATTCGCGAGGCCTTCGAGCAAACGTCGCCGGACGGATACGTCGCGTGCTGTGCCGCCGTGCGGGACATGGACCAGCGCTACTCGCTCGCGCGCATCCACGTGCCGACGCTCGTGATCGCCGGCTCCGACGACATGGCCACTCCGCCCGCCGAAGGCCGCTTGATCGCCGAAAGCGTGCATCGCGGCCGGTACGTGGAATTGCCGGCGACGCACCTGTCGAACGTGCAATCGGCACCCGGATTCACGCAGGCGCTGGTGCAGTTCCTGAGCCACCGCATGGAGTAAAGTGTGCCGTCTCTCTGAAGGCGAGCGCGGAACATGGACGAAGGCGAGCGGTTTGCGAAGGGACTGGAGGTCCGGCGCGCCGTGCTGGGCGATGCGCACGTCGACCGCTCGCTTGCGCGGCGCAACGACTTCAACGGGGATTTCCAGGCGCTGATCACGCGCTACGCGTGGGGCGAGATCTGGACGCGCCCGGGGCTCTCGCGCCATGCGCGAAGCTTGCTGACGGTGGGCCTAATGGTCGCCCTCAATCGCAGCGACGAATTCAAGCTGCACGTGCGCGCCGCCTTCAACAACGGCGTCACGCGCGAGGAAATCCGCGAAGTGCTGCTGCATTGCGCGATCTACGCCGGCGTACCGGCGGCGAATTCGGCGTTCCACATGGCGGAGGAAGTCTTCGCTCAGATGGAAGCGCCGCCGACCTGACCCGCTGGCCGGCCATCCTGCTGCGATGACGACGCAACGGCTGCCCGGCATCACGCTGCGCGACGTGACGGCGGCGCCGGTCGCCGCCGACGTGCATTCGTCGCATCGCGGCCGGCTGTTCCGCAAGTACCTGCTGCTGATCCTTTCGCTGGTGACGATCGCCCTGCTCGCGTCGGGCGCGATCGGCATCTACTTCTCGTATCAGGAAAACCGTGCCGCGCTTGGCAGCGTGCAGCACGAAAAGGCCGTCGCCGCGGCGTCGCGGATCGAGCAGTACATCATCGGCATCGAGCAGCAGCTCAAGTACGCGGCGTTGCCGCAGCTCGGTGCCGGCGAGGTCGAGCTGCGGCGCATCGAATTTCTTAAGCTGCTGCGTCAGGTCCCCGAGATCACCGATATCGCGCAGCTGACGGGGACGGGGCGCGAACAGGTGCTCGTGTCCCGCCTCGGCATGGACAACTTCAACTCCGGCAAGGACCGTTCGCAGGAGCCCGCGTTCCAGGGTGCGCGGCGCGGTCAGGCGTGGTTCGGCCCCGTGTACTTTCGCAAGGAAACCGAGCCGTACCTGACGATTGCGCTGCGCTCGAACAGTGACGACGGTCCGGTGACTATCGCCGACGTCAACCTCAAGTTCATCTGGGACGTCGTCTCGCGCATCAAGATCGGTGAAAAGGGCAAGGCGTACGTCGTCGATGCGAACGGCTACCTGGTCGCCGATCCCGACATCGGGCTCGTGCTGCGCAAGACGTATCTCGGCGCGCTGCCGCACGTCATCGCAACCGAAAACAGCAAGGCGGACGAAGATGCGATCGTTTCGACCGACCTCGGAGGCACGCAGGTGCTGACGTCGGTCGCGTTCATCGAGCCGCTGCGCTGGCGCGTGTTCGTCGAGCAGCCGGTCGCCGAGGTCTACGGAAAGTTGAACGCGTCGATCCTGCGGACCGGGCTGCTGCTGCTCGCGGGCCTCGTGCTGTCGGCGCTTGGCGCATTGGCGCTCGCACGCGGGATGGTGCGCCCGATCCGCACGCTCGACGAAGGTGCGCGCCGGATCGGCGCCGGCGATCTCGAGCGGCAGATCGAAGTGCGCACCGGCGACGAGCTCGAAGGCCTGGCGGACCAGTTCAACCGGATGACGTCGAAGCTTCGCGAGTCGTACGCGGGGCTCGAGCGCAAGGTCGACGAACGCACGCGCGAGCTGCAGAACTCGCTCGACCAGCAGACGGCGATCAGCGAAATCCTGCGCGTTATCTCGGGATCGCCCGGTGACGTTCGACCGATGCTGCACGCGGTCGCCGAGCGCGCGTTGGCGCTGTGCGACGCCCAGGAATCCGGAATTTTCCTCGTCGACGGGGAGGACCTGCGATTTGCCGTCGGCGTGGGCAGCATGGCGATTCCCGAGCAGAACTCGACTTTCCGCCTGTCGCGGGCGCTCGTCGTCGGGCGTTCCGTCATCGACCGCAAGACGATCCACCATTCCGACATTCTGCCGCTGATCGACTCCGAATATCCCGACGCGCGCGAGCCGCAGCAGCGCTATGGTTTCCGCGCGTTGCTCGCGGTGCCTTTGATGCGCGAGGACCGCGCCATTGGCGCAATCGGGCTGTGGCGCGTGGAACCCGAAGCGTTCTCCGACAAGCAGATTGCCCTCGTCAAGACGTTCGCCGACCAGGCGGCGATCGCAATCGAGAACGTGCGCCTGTTCAATGAAACGAAGGAAGCCCTCGAGCAGCAGACGGCGATCAGCGAAATCCTGCGCGTCATTTCCGGTTCTCCCGGCGACGTGCGGCCGATGCTGGACGCGGTCGCCGAGCGTGCGCTGGTGTTATGCGACGCCACGGAGTCGACGATCGTGTTGCTCGAAGATGACAAGCTGCGGTTTGCCGCGCGGTTCGGAACGACGCCAACGCTCGACGACGGGGAGGCGATGCCGCTGACGCGTGGATCAGTCACCGGACGCGCCGTCATCGATCGCTCCGTCGTGCACCTCGAAGACCTCGCGAGCGCATCCGAAGACGACTTCCCGCTCGGGCGTGACCTGCAGCGGCGGATTGGCCACCGGGCGATTGTCGCGGTGCCGTTGATGCGCGAGGAACGGGCGATTGGCGCGATCGTGTTGTGGCGCATGGAGGCGCGCAGGTTCACCGACAAGCAGATCGCGCTCGTGAAGACGTTCGCCGATCAGGCGGCGATCGCGATCGAGAACGTGCGGCTGTTCAACCAGACGAGGGAGGCGCTGGACCAGCAGACGGCGATCAGCGAAATCCTGCGCGTCACCTCCGCGTCGCCGACGGACGTCACCCCCGTCCTGCAGGCGGTCGCGGAACGCGCGGCGAAGCTCTGCGACGCGCCGTTCGCGCGCGCGTTGCTGGTCGAAGGCGACACGCTGCGGCCGGTCGCCGATTACTCGGTCGAAGGCGAGGCCCTGCCGCAGCCGCCGGAGCGGATCCCGCTGCGTCGCACGGTGATTACCGGCCGCGCCGTCCTCGATCGGCAGAACATTCACGTCGCCGACATC
>DASSEA010000374.1:0-6244 GCA_035696805.1 Casimicrobiaceae bacterium | reverse complement strand
ACCGGACGCGGCTGCAACTGTCGTTCAAGTACGAAGGCTGAACGCCACGAAGGCGAACTCCGACGCGGCCGGTTGTGGAAGCGCCGCGACAGGAAGCTTCGAGCGTGATGCGGTACGATGCCCGCACCCCGCTCGCACGCCGCCCGGCCCATGGATTTCGCCTTCGTTCTCGACCCGCTGCCGCTCCTCAAGGCGTACAAGGACTCGAGCGTTGCGATGATGCGCGCGGTGTCCGTCCGCGGTCATCGCGTCTACGCACTCGAGCAGTCGGCGATCTATTGGCGTGACGGCGCGACGCGCGCCGAAGTTCGCCCGCTCGAGCTGCGCGAGGACGATCACGACTGGTACACGGCCGGCGCGCCCGAGGATCGCGCGCTTCGCGAGTTCACGGCGGTGATGATGCGCAAGGATCCGCCGTTCGACATGGAATACGTCTACTCGACCTACCTGCTCGAGGCGGCCGAGGGCGAAGGCGCGCGTGTCTTCAACCGGCCGCGTGCGATCCGCGATTACAACGAGAAGATGGCGATCGCGTCGTTTCGCGAATTCACGACGCCGACGCTCGTCACCCGCGACGCACGGCGGATCGGTGCGTTCATCGACGAGCACCGCGACACGATCGTCAAGCCGCTCGACGGCATGGGGGGCACGTCGGTATTCCGCGTGCGCCACGACGACCCGAATCGCAACGTCATCATCGAAACCGTGGCGCATCTGGGCGCCCGCACCGTCATGGCGCAGCGCTTCATTCCCGAGATCCGGGACGGTGACAAGCGCATCCTGCTGATCGGTGGCGAGGTCGTGCCGTATTCGCTCGCCCGCATCCCGAGGCCGGGTGAGACGCGCGGCAATCTTGCGGCGGGTGGAGAAGGCGTCGCCCGTCCGCTGTCGGCGCGCGATCGCCAAATCGGTGAAGCGCTCGCTGGCCCCCTTGCTGCCGAGGGTCTCCTCGTCGTCGGCATCGACGTCATCGGCGATTACCTGACCGAAGTGAACGTGACGAGCCCCACCTGCTTCGTCGAGATCAGCGAGCAGTCGGGCTTCGACGTGGGCGGGCTATTCGCCGACGCGCTGCTGCGCGCGTGCGCACGCGCATGATCGGCATCCTGATCGTCGCGCACGATCACCTTGGCGAGAGCCTCGTCGAGGCCGTGTCGCATGTGCTTGGCGAGCGGCCGCCGCAGTTCGACGTGTTTCCGGTCCGCGCCAACGACGATCCGCTGTCGCTGCTGCCGAAGGCGCGCACGGTGGTCGCCGCGCTCGATACCGGCGACGGCGTCGCGATCATGTCCGACATCTACGGTGCGACGCCCTGCAACCTCGCAGCGAAGCTCGCGAGCGCCGGCCACGTCGAAGTGATCGCCGGCGTCAGCCTGCCGATGCTCGTGCGCGCGTTCACGTACCGGACCAAGGGCATGGAAACGTTCGTGAAGAAGGCCGTTTCCGGCGGCTGCGAGGGCGTCCTCCGCGTCGAACCCGATTCGATTCATGCAAAAGCGCGAAATCGAGATCGTTAACAAGCTCGGCCTGCACGCGCGCGCGTCGGCGAAGCTCACGCAGCTTGCCGCCAAGTTCGACAGCGACGTGCAGGTGACGCGCAACGGGCGCAAGGTCAACGCGAAGAGCATCATGGGCGTCATGATGCTCGCTGCGGGCAAGGGCTCCATGATCACGATCGAAATCGCAGGACCGGACGAGGAGGAGGCGATGCAGGCGATCTGCCAGCTCATCAACGACTGCTTCGGTGAAGGCCAGTAGCGGCGCGTGGTCAGCTTCGCGCTCCACGGCATCGGCGTTTCGGGCGGGATCGCCATCGGTCGCGCGCAACTGGTTTCGCATGCCACGCGCGAAGTCGCGCATTACACGATTCCGCTCGCGCAGGTGCCGTCCGAGATCGAGCGGTTCAGCGCGGCGATCGGCGAGGTGAAGCAGGAACTCGAGGGCCTGCACGCGGCGCTGACGAGCGGCGACGCACCGGGTGAATTCGGCGCGTTCCTCGACGTGCACTGGATGATCCTGAACGATCCGACGCTGTCCGAGGCGCCGAAGCGGATCATCGCCGAGCAGCGTTGCAACGCCGAATGGGCGCTGACGCTGCAGATGGGCGTCCTCGTCGAGCAGTTCGACCAGATCGAGGATTCGTACCTGCGCGAGCGCAAGGCCGATGTCGTGCAGGTCGGCGAGCGTGTGCTGAAGCGCCTGATGGGAAGGCCCGGCACGATCCCGCCGCCGGCCCTCGAGGAGCAGACGATCCTCGTTGCGCACGATCTGTCTCCTGCCGACGTCATCCAGTTCAAGCAGCATCATTTCGCGGCGTTTCTCACCGACCTCGGCGGGATCACGTCGCACACGGCGATCGTCGCTCGCGGCCTGAACGTGCCGGCGGTCGTCGCGACGCACAACGCGCGCCAGTTGATCCGCGACGGCGAAATGCTGATCGTCGACGGCAGCAACCACGTCGTGATCGTCAATCCCGACCGTGCCGTGCTCGCCGAGTATCGGCTGAAGCAGAACGAATTCGATCTCGCACGGCAGAAGCTGCGGCGGTTGCGCAGCAAGCGCGCGGATACGCTCGACGGCGTTCACGTCGAGCTGCATGCCAACATCGAACTCCCCGAGGACATCGAGCAGGCGCTGAAGAACGGCGCCACCGGAATCGGCCTGTTCCGCTCGGAGTTCCTGTTCCTGAACCGCGCGGGATTGCCGTCGGAGGACGAGCAGTTCGAGGCGTTTCGCAAGGTTGCGGCGGGAATGCAGGGCCTGCCTGTGACGATCCGCACGTTCGATCTCGGCGCCGACAAGCAGCAGGCCGATCTCGAAGGACTGGCCCGCGTCGCGCCGAATCCCGCCCTCGGCCTGCGTGCGATCCGCTTCTGTCTCGCCGAGCCGCGGCTGTTCCTGACGCAGCTGCGCGCGATCCTGCGCGCGACGCATTACGGCAACGTGCGCATCCTGCTGCCGATGCTTGCGTCGTCATCGGAGATCGACCAGGCGCTCGCGATGGTCGCGCGGGCCCGCGAGAGCCTGCACGAGCAGGGCGTGCCGTTCAACCCGGACGTGAAGGTCGGCGGCATGATCGAGATCCCCGCCGCGGTGCTCGCGATGGGCGCGTTCACGCGCAAGCTCGATTTCCTGTCGATCGGCACCAACGACCTGATCCAGTACACGCTCGCCGTCGACCGCGCCGACGATGCGGTCTCGCATCTGTTCGATCCGCTGCATCCGGCGGTGCTGCGTCTCATCGGGCTCGCGATCGGCTCGGCGTCAAAGGCCAAGGTGCCGATCGCCGTGTGCGGCGAAATGGCCGGCGACCTGCAGTTGACGCGGCTCCTGCTCGGACTCGGGCTGCGCGAATTCTCGATGCACCCGTCGCATCTGCTGGGTGTGAAGCAGCGCGTGCTGCAGACCGACGTGGGCGTTACCGAGCCCCTGGTCGAGCGGATCCGCCGGGCCGACGAGCCCGATAAGCTCGCGACGCTTCTCGCGCGGTTGAACGCCTGAGCGTCACGGCGGAATGAGTGCCGCCGGGCGGCTGTTTGCCGCCCTGTTGCGCTAAATCCGCCGTTGCATGCTTCCCTCGATCCGAGTGCTGATCGGCACCGCGCTCTTCATGGCGGCGCTGCCCACATGCGCGGTCAAGGCAGGCGAGACCGCGCCCCTGTTTGCGCTGCCGACGGCGGCGAACGAAACGGTCGACCTCGCTCGGCTGCGCGGGCGTGTCGTGTTCGTCGACTTCTGGGCGTCGTGGTGCGCGCCCTGCCGTCGGTCGTTTCCGTGGATGAACGCGTTGCATGCCCGCTATGGCAACCAGGGGCTCGCCATCGTGGGCATCAACGTCGACAAGCGACGCCTGGACGCCGAACGCTTCCTGCGCGATGTGCCCGCAACCTTCTCGATCGTGTACGACGCGCAGGGCAGCGCACCGGCGGCGTTCGACGTCAAGGGGATGCCGAGTTCGTACGTCATCGATCGTCACGGCGTCGTCGTGGCGGTCGAGGAAGGCTTTCACGACGAGCGTCGCGACGCCATCGAAGCGCGCATTCGCGCGTTGCTCGCCGCGCCATGAATCACGCGTGCCGGAACGCTTCGACCGTTCGCGCGGCGTCGCTCGCGGTGATCGTCGCGCTCGCGGGATGCGCGACGTTCGATCCGCCTCGGCCGTGGGAAAAAGGCGATCTCGCACGCCCCTCGATGCGCCTCGACGCCGATCCCCTCGCGACGCGCGTGACGCAGCATGTCTACCAAAGCAAGGAAGGTGCGGCCGGCGGCGGCGTGGTCGGTGGCGGTGGATGTGGCTGCAACTAAAGGCCCTGACGATGCGCGATCCGATCGCGAACGGTCGGCTGCGCTGATCGTCGCGGCACTCGCATTGCCCGGCGTCCTGCCGACGAATGCAGGCGCGCAGGCAGCGCCCGACGAGGGTGTGATCGCGCTCCGCTATTACGGTTACCGCGACTGGCAACCGGGCGCTGCGCGGATGTCGGTGCGGAGTCCGTCGCTGTACGCGCTCGTGCCGCTTGGTGAAAACCTCGCGTTCGAAGGAACGCTCGTCCACGACACGATGTCGGGCGCGTCGCCGCTGTTCCACGACACGCTGTCGGGCGCCTCCGGCATCGGCGTCACCGATCATCGCGCGGCCGGCGACGCGCGGCTGACGACGTACATCGATGGCAATGCGCTCGCCGCCGGCGTCGCCTATTCGCACGAGCGCGATTACGTGTCGCGCGCGGCGTCGTTCGAATGGCGCCGCTGGAGCGACGATCGCAACCGCACGTATGCGATCGGATTGGGCGCGGCGCGCGATCGCATCGACAGCACCAACGGTGTCGCGACGAACCGTCGCCGCGAAACCTACGACATGCTGGTCGGAGCGACGCAGGTGCTGAACGCCGGCGCCGTCGTCGAAACCGGCCTCACGTGGTCGCAGGGACGAGGCTACTACTCGGACCCGTACAAGCTCCTTGACGCACGCCCCGAGTGGCGTCGAACGGTGATCTGGCTCACGCGCTACCACCAGTACCTGCCGCGAATGGACGCCAGCGTGCGAATCGCCTATCGTTACCTCGACGATTCATTCGGCGATCGCTCTCACATGGTCGAAGCGTCGTGGGTGCAGCCGTTGCCGTCCGGCTTTACGCTGACGCCGACGCTGCGCTATTACACGCAAGGCGCGGCGTCCTTCTATCGCGATCCGCCGTTTCCGCGCGATTTTGTCGACACCGAACACTACACGGCGGACACGCGCTTGTCGGCGTTCGGTGCGGTGACTGCCGGCCTGCGCATCGCCAAGGTACTGCCCGGCGCGGTAACGGTCGACGTGACGTTCAATTTCTACCGGCAGAAGCCGGCGTGGCGCGGAGGCGGAGGCAGCCCGGGCCTCGACGATTTCAGCGCGCGGTGGATCGAGGCCGGAATCGAGAAGCGGTTCTGACAAGCGACGCGTTCATGCCGTCGCAACAGGTCGTCGCGCCGTTCCGTTATGCGTTTCGCGCGATGGCGTCCCAGCACGAGCTGCAACTGTGGACCGGCGACCGAGCGCGCGCCGACCGCGCCGCGCGCGTCGCGATCGCCGACGTGCTCCGCATCGAGGCCAAGTACACACGTTACCGCGACGACAGCGTGACGGCGACGATCAATCGCGCTGCGGGCAGCGCGGCGGTACCGATCGACGCGGAAACGGCCGCGCTGCTCCGTTACGCCGACCACTGTTACGCGCTGAGCGACGGCCGGTTCGATCTGACGTCGGGGGTGTTGCGGCGCGCCTGGGATTTTCGGCGACGGCCGCCGCGCGTGCCCACCGACGATGAAATCGGCGCCGCGCTCGATCTCGTCGGCTGGACGCGCGTCGAATGGGACGAGCACAGCGTGCGCTTGCCGAGCGCTGGCATGGAACTCGACTTCGGGGGCATCGGCAAGGAGTACGCCGCGGATCGCGCGGCCGTGCTCTGCATCGACCATGGCATCCGGCATGGCTTCGTGAACCTCGCCGGCGACGTTCGCGTCATCGGCCCGCAATCCGATGGAACGCCGTGGCGAATCGGAATCCAGCATCCGCGCCATGCGAATGCCGTCGTCGGCACGGTCGAGCTGATCAAAGGGTCGGTGGCAACGAGCGGCGATTACGAGCGCTATTTCGAAGCCGGCGGGCGGCGTCATTGCCATCTGCTCGACGCGCGCACCGGCAGGCCGGTCGCGCACTGGCAATCCGCGAGCGTGGTTGCACCGCTCGCGACGCTCGCCGGCA
>DASSEA010000373.1:0-2781 GCA_035696805.1 Casimicrobiaceae bacterium | reverse complement strand
GCAGGAGGCCGCAGATGCCCTTCAGCGTCGTCGTCTTGCCCGCGCCGTTGGCCCCGATCAGGCACACGAGCTCGCCGTCCGCGACGGAAAGGTCGATGCCCTTGACCGCCTGGATGCCGCCGTACGCGACGGCGAGCCGCTCGAGTGCGAGCAGCGGCGCGCGTGCGTCACCCCCGCGTTCGTCGTGCGAGGGTACGGTGGTCACGTCACGCGCGCTTCAGGTTGAGCGTGATGTCGCCGCCGAGATAGGCGGCGATCACTTTTTCGTCCTTCTGGACGTCAGCGGCGACGCCCTCGGCGATCTTCTTCCCGTAGTCGAGCACGAGCACGCGATCGCAGAGGCTCATCACGAGCTTCATGTCGTGCTCGATCAGCAGGATCGTCGTCCCGTCGCGGCGAATGCTCTCGAGCAAAGAGCGCAGCGCCGCCGTTTCCGTCGCGTTCATGCCGGCGGCCGGCTCGTCGAGTGCGAGCAGGCGCGGATCGGTGGCAAGCGCACGGGCGATCTCCAGCTTGCGCTGGTCGCCGTAGGCGAGATGCTTGGCGAGATCGTTTGCGCGCCGGTGCACCCCGACGTATTCGAGCAGTGCATAGGCGCGTTTTTCGATCGCCCGCTCCTCGTCGCGCGTGCGCGCATTGCGAAAGATCGCGCCGAACACGGTCGCCCTGGTGCGGACGTGCCGCCCGATCATGACGTTCTCGAGGGCCGAGAGGTTCGCGAACAGCCGTATGTTCTGAAACGTGCGCGCGATGCCGCGCGCGGCGACTTCGTGCGGCTTGAGACCGCCAAGCGGCTGGCCATCGAAGACGAACTCGCCCGCGTCGGCGGGATAGATCCCTGTGAGCACGTTGAAAAGCGACGTCTTGCCCGCGCCGTTGGGGCCGATCAGGCCGTAGATCTCGCCCTGGCGGATCGTGAACGAGACGTCCGACAACGCCTGCACGCCGCCGAAGCGCTTGCCGATGGCGGTTGCGACGAGCAGCGCCGGTGCGCTCGTCACGTCGTCGCCCTTCGCGTTTCGAGTTCGCGCTTGCGCAATGCGGACGGCAGAATTCCCGCCGGGCGGAACAGCATCATCGCGACGAGCGTGATGCCGAAGAGCAGCATCCGGATGACTTCGGGGTCGATCAGCGTACGGCCGAACAGGGCCTGTTGCGCGGGGCCGACCGTATAGCGCAGCACCTCGGGCACGAACGACAACAGCAGCGCTCCGAGGATCACGCCCCAGATGTTGCCCATGCCGCCGAGCACGACCATCGCGAGGATGTTGACCGACTCGACGAGCACGAAGCTTTCGGGGCTGATGAAGCCCTGGATCGCCGAGAACATGCCGCCGGCGATGCCGCCGAACGATGCGCCCATCGCGAACGCCAGCAGCTTCATGTTGCGCGTGTTGATGCCCATCGAGCGGGCGGCGACTTCATCCTCGCGGATCGCTTCCCACGCCCGGCCGACGCGCGAGTCCTGCAGCCGGAGGTTGATGACGATGACGACCAGCAGGACGATGACCAGCAGGTAGTAGTACTTGATGGGTCCGCTGAACGAAAGTCCGCCGATCGACGCGTTCTGCGCGAAGCTGAACGTGCCGAAGCGGAACGGATCGATCAGCGCGAGGCCCTGCGCGCCGTTGGTGATGTTGACGGGCTGCGACAGGTTGTTGAGAAAGATCCGGATGATCTCGCCGAATCCGAGCGTCACGATGGCGAGGTAGTCGCCGCGCAGCTTGAGCGTCGGCGCGCCGAGCAGCACGCCGAACATGCACGCGACCAGCGCGCCGATCGGCAGGATCGCCCAGAACGGCAGGTGCAGGTTGAAATGCGGGCTCGCGAGCAACGCATACACGTACGCGCCGACCGCATAGAACGCGATGTAGCCCAGGTCGAGCAGCCCGGCGAAGCCGACGACGATGTTGAGCCCGAGCGACAGCAGGATGTAGAGGATCGCGAGATTGGTGATGCGCACCCACGCCGTGCCGATGCCTGCCAGTGCGAACGGAAGCACCGCAAGCGCGATCGCAACCAGGACGATGCCGATCTTCGCGACCGCCGGATGCCGGGAATCGATCAGCGGATGCATCGCGATTCGATCGTGAACCCAACGATCATGCGCGATCGGACACGCGCTCGCCGAGCAGGCCGGAGGGCCTGAACACGAGCACCGCGATCAGCACGAAGAACGCGAACACGTCCTGGTAGTTGCTTCCGAACAGCGTCAGGTTCGGATCGCTCGCGCAGCGCTCGGCGATCGCCGTCGACCAGTGCGCGATCTGGCACAGGTTCGTCAGGTCGCCGACGTAACCGGCGCCGAGCGCTTCGATGATGCCGAGGAGCAAGCCGCCGAGCATCGCGCCGGCGATGTTCCCGATGCCGCCGAGGACTGCGGCCGAGAACGCCTTCAGACCGAGCAGGAAGCCCATCTGGTACTGCGCGATGCCGTAATACGTTCCCACCATCACGCCGGCGACGGCAGCGAGGCCCGCGCCGATGACGAACGTCAGCGCGATGACGCGGTTGATGTCGATACCCATCAGCCCTGCGATCTGCTGGCTTTGCGACGTCGCGCGCATCGCGATCCCGAGCTTCGTCCGGTAGATCAGCAACAGCAGCAACCCCATCATCGCGATCGACGTGCCGATGATCGCGATCTGCACATTCGTGATCTGAGCGCCGTCGGGGTTCCCCGTCACGTGATAGGAGACGACCTGGACGATCTGCGGGAAAGACAGCGGATTGCGGCTGAACACGAGCAGCGCAACGTGCTGCAGGATGATCGAGAGGCCG
>DASSEA010000372.1:0-6180 GCA_035696805.1 Casimicrobiaceae bacterium | reverse complement strand
AATGCAACCACGGGGCCGCCGATCGCGTTGGCCAGCCGTTGCCGCTGGGAAAGCGGCAATCCGCCCTGGACGCAGGGAACACCGTTCAGGCAAGTCACCGCAAACCCGCCGCCGCCGCCGCTTAGCAGGATCACTGCGTGCTGATCGTTCGCCGATCTTGCACGGGCCGTGGTCACCAGCAGCACTTCCCGTACGCCGGGTCTCGACTCGATCACGTGCACGCGTTCGCGCGGCGCTTCCGTATGCACCGTCTCCGGTGCAGTCGAGATCGCGAGGGCTGCCGTCATCGCCGCGCGTCGCCGGTCGGCCTACTGACACGCCTCGCAATCCGGATTGTCGATCACGCAGAACTTGGGCTCGGCCTCGGAGACTGCGACATTTAGCGCATGACCGGCGGCGGACCTCATCGCGGGTGAGGGCGCCGACTCCGGCACCGCGTTGAGCTCGCCGCCGCGGCCGGTCGACTTCTCCGCCGACGTGGCGGCGAGTGTGCGCAGGTAATACGTCGTCTTCAGTCCGCGCATCCACGCGAGCTTGTACGTTTCGTCGAGTTTCTTGCCCGATGCGCCCGCCAGGTAGATGTTGAGGCTCTGCGCCTGGTCGATCCATTTCTGCCGCCGGGCCCCGGCCTCCACGATCCACGTCGCATCGATCTCGAACGCGGTCGCGTAGAGCTCGCGAAGCTGCGCAGGAACGCGATCGATCTTCGCGAGCGAGCCGTCGAAGTACTTGAGGTCCGCAACCATCACGTCGTCCCACAGGCCGAGCGCCTTCAAGTCCGTGACGAGCTGCTCGTTGACGACGGTGAATTCGCCCGAAAGGTTCGACTTGACGTAGATGTTCTGGTAATCGGGCTCGATCGACGCGCCGACGCCGATGATGTTGGAGATCGTCGCCGTCGGCGCGATCGCGATGCAATTCGAATTGCGCATCCCGTGCTGCGCGATGCGCTCGCGCAGCGACGGCCAGTCGAGCGTCGACGATTCGTCGATGTCGACGTACCCGCCGCGTTCGTCGCGGAGCAGTTGCAGCGTGTCCTGCGGCAGCACGCCGCGACTCCACAGGCTGCCCTTGTACGACGCGTAACGTCCGCGTTCGTCGGCGAGTTCGGTCGACGCCCAGTACGCGTGATAGCAGACGGCCTCCATCGACGCATCGGCGAACCGCAGCGCATCGGTTGACCCATAGGGGACGCGCATCGCGTGCAGGCAATCCTGAAACCCCATGATGCCGAGGCCCACCGGGCGATGCTTGAGATTGGAATTGCGTGCCTTGGCGACCGCGTAGTAATTGATGTCGATGACGTTGTCGAGCATGCGCATCGCGGTGGTGATCGTGCGCTTCAGCTTCGCCTGGTCGAGTTCCTTGCGACCGTCGACTTCGTGCATATGGGCGAGCAGGTTCACTGATCCCAGGTTGCACACGGCAATCTCGGTCTCGCTCGTGTTCAACGTGATCTCGGTGCACAGGTTGGAGCTGTGAACGGTACCGACGTGTTGCTGCGGGGAGCGGACGTTGCACGCATCCTTGAACGTGATCCACGGATGCCCCGTCTCGAACAGCATCGACAGCATCTTTCGCCACAGTTGCACGGCGGGGATGCGCTTGAAGAGCTTCAATTCCCCGCGCGCGACCTTGTCCTCGTAGCGGATGTACGCTTCCTCGAAGCTCCGTCCCCACTTGTCGTGGAGGTCGGGCACGTCCGCCGGGGAGAAGAGTGTCCAGTCGCCGCCTTCGACGACGCGCGTCATGAACAGGTCCGGAATCCAGTTCGCCGTGTTCATGTCGTGCGTACGGCGGCGATCGTCACCGGTGTTCTTGCGCAGTTCGAGGAATTCCTCGATGTCGAGATGCCACGTCTCGAGGTACGTGCAGACGGCACCCTTGCGCTTGCCGCCGTTGTGCGCGAGACCCGCCACCGTCATGTACGACGCGTCGACGTCGACCTTCAGATCGACGACGAGCGGCTTGGGGGCGATCGGCGTCACGCCGCGAACGCGCGAGAACACCGTGCCGCCCAGCGTGATCCAGTTGCGCTTGCCGATCGGCTTGCAACCGACGAGTGCAGCGATCTCGGGCACCGCGGGAATGCGCAGATCGTAGGCGCGTGTCGGTCGATGGAACGAAATGGCGCCGCCTTCGGTTGTCCCGTCGTGGGAGTGATCGCGCTGGCGCACCTGTCCACTGACGGGCACGCCGAGGCGCAGGCATTGGTAGCGCAGGCCCTCGGCGAGCGGCTGCGATGCCGACGTGAAGTAGATCTCGGCGCCGCGCGACACACCGCCGTCCGATTCGAGCAACCCGCGCACGAGTGCAAGCGTGTGCGGACGCGGCAGGTGCGCGAGGCGGGGCGCGATGCGCTTGCGGTGGTTCTCGTCGTACAAGTCGTCGCGCATGAACGGCAGCGTGTGCGGGCCCGGGCCGACGACGCCGCCGGTGGTGGCATCGCGAACCACGCCACGATCGCTCGACCACTGCACCTGCAGATACGTTTCGCCGCGTGACGTTTCGCGGAAATGGACGCCGCATTGCTGCAGGTATTCGCGGACGAACGCGAGATGTTCGTCGCGGCTCGGGTTGCCCGACACGCTCCACAGCGTGCCGTCCTTGGACAGGTGGCCGTCACCGAGCAGGATGCCGTAGAGCCGTGCGTCGTTCTCGGTCAGGCCGTCGATCGGCACGATCTCGGTCGGTATCGTCAGGCCAACGTAATCGCCGACCTTGAGCTGCCCGGCTTCTATCCATTGCGGCGCGATCTTGCCGCGCGCTATCCAGTCGTGCGTCCGCTCGCTCGATTGCTCGAGCGGCACGCCGGTCATCGCCCAGAACGGATGCGCGTCCGTCACTTCGATCGGCGTCAGCGAATGCTTGACGTCGATGGCGACCATGGCTTCGTGCTGCTCGTACACGAAGCGCTCGGTCACTTCGCGATAGACGCCGCTCTGCCCGAGCACGAGGTCGCCGGCCTGGACCTGGCGGATCGGCAGCACGCCGCGACCGGTGTAGACCTGTGTGTCCGGTGCGAAGCACTGGTTGACGGCAACGGCCGTGTCGTTGACCACCTTGAGGAACGGCACGACACCCTGCGATTTGCCGTTGGTCCCCTTGATGTGCGAGCCCATCGCACGAACGTTGGTCCAGTCGTTGCCGAGGCCGCCGGCGAATTTCGACAGGAGCGCGTTCTCCTTGATCGCCTCGTAGATGCCGTCGAGATCGTCCGAGACCGTCGTCAGGTAGCACGACGAAAGCTGCGACCGGTGCGTGCCGGAATTGAAGAGCGTCGGCGTCGAACTCATGAAGTCGAACGTCGACAGCACGTCGTAGAACTCCATCGCACGCGCCTCGCGCTCGACTTCGTTCAGCGCGAGGCCCATCGCCACGCGCATGAAGAAGCACTGCGGCAGTTCGAAGCGCCGCCCGCCGACGTACTGGTCAACGAGGAAGTACCGGTCGTAGAGCGTCTGCAGTCCGAGGTAACCGAACTGAAGATCGCGATGCGGCTTGAGGGCGGCGCCGAGCTTCGCGAGATCGAATTGCGCGAGCGACTCGTTCAACAGGCCGACCTTGATGCCGTGCCTGATGAAGCGCGGAAAATACTCGGCGTACTTCGTGTCCATGTCCGCCTGCGTCGCTTCCTCCCCGAGCGCTTCGAAGCGCAGGGCGTCGAGCAGGAGCCGGGCGGTCACGTACGAATACGCCGGATCCTTCTCGATCAGCGTCCGCGCGGCGAGCACGACGCACTTGCGCACTTCCTCCATCGGCACGCCGTCGTAGAGGTCCTTGAGCGTTGCTTTGAGAATTCGGTTCGGCTCCGCGTCGGGGAGCCCTGCGCACGACGCGTTGACGAGATCGGTGAGGCGCGCGAAGTCGAGCGGCTTGCGTACGCCGTTGTCGACGACGTGCAGCGTCGTGTCCTCGGCTGCCGGCGCTTTCTGCTGCTTCTCCTGCGCGCGTTCCTGCGACCGCTTTTCGCGATAGAGCACGTACGCGCGCGCCACTTCATGCTCGCCGCCGCGCATCAGCGCCAGTTCGACCTGGTCCTGGATCTCTTCGATGTGAATCGCGCCGCCGTCCGGCTTGCGCTTCAGGAGTGCAACGACGACGGCGTCGGTCAGCCGCGCCACCTCGTCGCGCACGCGCGCGGAACTCGCGCCCTGGCCGCCATTGACGGCGAGAAACGCCTTCGTCATCGCGATGGTTATCTTTGCCGGCTCGAAGCCGACGACCGCACCGTTTCTGCGGATCACCTTGAACTGGGCGAAGCGGGGATCGGCACTGCTCGCAACCGGGCTTCCGAGTTCCCCCACGATCAAATCTCGCGGCGGCGTTGCAGTGGAAGCGGGGGACGTGGTTGCGATACGCATGTGAACTCCTTCTTGGTACCTGCTGTCTCGGCAGCCGCTTCTCGCAGCCAGCGCTTTTTCACGAAATGCGGCGCGCGGGGAGCGCGGCTTTCCGGGCAAAGGCCCGCGAAGGCTGGCGCCGGATCTCGCGGCCGGGCGCCACCTGGCGCCAGGGCGGCGCCGCAATGTGACGTTCGCGTTAAATCTACTAGATGTTGTGTCGGGCTGCGTTCTCGACACCAAGCATAGTGGGTCGGCCAAGGCAGTGCAAGCGTTATTTGCTCCACAGCGGCGCGCGCGAAAACTGCCTGAAAAACAGCGCGCTAACGCGGATGCGCCAAACGATCACCCGCGCATACACCGCGTATCCACCGCCTTGTCCACAGCGCTGATTTGCGTTCGCGCAGCCGACGAGCGGACTGCGCCGGCGTTGCAGTTTTACGACACCGTCATGGCGAGAGCGACGGCAGCGCGAACAGCTCCCGCCCGGCGATCACCACGATCCGCTCCCGAGGCGCCGGCAGCACGTCGGCAAGCCCGGTGAAACGGCCGAACGCCGGCAGGATGGCGCGTCGCGCGCCGAGCACGAAGCACGGCAGACGCGCCGATTGCTCGCCCGAACCGTGCACGCGCACACCCGGATGCACGTGTCCGCAAAGCGCGTAGCCGGTAGCCGGCTGCGTGATGCGGTGACACGCGAGAAACGGCGGCAATGCAAACGGCTCGTCGACGCAGCCGACGTTCCATGCTGCAGGCGGATCTCCGGCACGCGCATCGTGATTGCCGCGCACCAGCATGACGTCGATCGCCGCATGCTGGACGCGCCAGCGCGCGAACGCTTCGGCGAGGGCAGCGACGCGCCCCGCCTTGGCGTGAATGAAGTCGCCGAGCACGACGATGCGCGAAGCACCGGTGCGCTCGAGAAGTCGCGTCAGTCGCGCGAGATCCGCCGCGGTCGATCCACGCGGCAGCGGCACGCCACCGGCGCGAAACGCCGCGGCCTTGCCGAGATGAACATCGGCGACGAACAACGTTCGCTCGCGCGGCCAGTACAGCGCGCGCTCGGCGAGCAGCGTCACGCGCTCGCCATCGAGTGCGGTCGTCAGTGAACCGTCGATCGCACGCGACGTCGCGGCCGGATCGAACAAGAGGGATTTGTTTTGCACGCTGAAGGTAGCCTCGGACTCGACTTTACCGATGGACCGCTGTCGCTTCGCGCGACCACGTTCGGAAAGTCGAGTCTGACTCCACTTTCAGCGAGCGCAGCGCAGG
Organism: Casimicrobiaceae bacterium; assembly: GCA_035696805.1. Lineage (GTDB taxonomy): Bacteria > Pseudomonadota > Gammaproteobacteria > Burkholderiales > Casimicrobiaceae > VBCG01. The sequence goes on along the minus strand of DASSEA010000372.1, from coordinate 565 downwards.
TTGCGCGATGATTGCGCGCCCTCGCGCGAACGGCGCACAATCACAGTCGAAACTCTAGCCGAACGCGCGCACGCCCTTCGCTGTGCGGCGGCGGCGGAAACGATCGCCGATGCCTCGCTTCGCCGCGAACCTGTCGTTCCTGTTCAACGAGGTGCCCTTCCTCGAACGGTTCGGCGAAGCCGCGCATGCCGGCTTTCGCGCCGTCGAGTTTGCGTTCGCGTACGAATACCGTATCGCCGAGGTCGTTGCGCAGCAGCGCGAACATCGGCTTGAAGTCGTGCTGATCAACGCACCGCCGGGCGATTACGCCGCGGGTGACCGCGGGCTCGCATCTTTACCCGGTCGCGAGCACGAATTCGCTGCGTCGATCGCCAACGCACTGCAGTATGCGAACGCGTTCGGTTGCACGCGCATTCACGTCATGGCGGGCATCGTTCCGGAGGGCGTCGATGCCGCCGAGCGCGAGCGGCGAATGCGCACGTACGTTCGCAACCTGCGCTTCGCATGCACCGAAGCGGCGGCGCAGGGCGCCACGATCCTGATCGAACCGATCAATCCGCGCGAC
>DASSEA010000371.1:0-5606 GCA_035696805.1 Casimicrobiaceae bacterium | reverse complement strand
GTCGTAACCTGCTCGACGATCGCCGGGCCTTCGATGCGGTGGCCATGGCAGAGCCGATGGCCGTCGTAGACGGGGACGCTCGAGAATGCAGCCTGATCGGCCACGTACGCGCGCCGCGACCCTTTGCGTGCGACGCGCGCGTCATCGCCCGCGATGGGCTCGTCTGCAGCCTGCGGTTTGTCCGTGACGCCGACCGCCTGCACGCGCACGTTGATGATCTCGACCGGCGCCTGCTCGGCCTCGAGCGAATACCCGTACAGCCGATGGTGTTCCGCGTGGAAGGCCGCGGCGACCGTTGCGCCGTCCGCGTCGCGCACGGAATCACGCAGCACGGCGAACGACACCTCGTGATATTGCTTCAGGTAGCGGCAATCGAGCTTGACGTGGAAGCCCCGCGCACCCGGTTCGATGCCTTCCGACGCAAGCTGACGGTCGCCGTCCGCGATCATGGCGTCGATCAGGGCCAGCAACCGCGGCCAGTCGACGCCGTCGAGCCGGGTCACGAACGTGCGGACGAAATCATGTTTCAGGTCCGACAGCAGCATGCCGGTCGCGCACAGCACCGAGGCTTCCCGCGGCACGATCTGGAACGGAATGCCGAGTTCGTCGGCGATCAGGCACGCGTGGATGGGCCCCGCGCCACCCGCGACGATCAACGCAAATTCGCGCGGATCGAAACCGCGCTTGATGCTCACTTCGCGGATGCCCTGCGCCATGTTGTTGCACGCGACGCGGTACATGCCCACCGCCGCCTGCTCGATCGTGAGTCCCAGCGGCGTCGCAACGTGCTGTTCGATCGCCGTGCGCGCCGCCGCCGGATCGAGCTTGATGCGGCCCCCCGCGAAATAGGCGGGGTCGAGATAACCCAGGACCAGGTTGGCGTCGGTCGTCGTCGGCAGCGTTCCGCCGCGTGCGTAGCACGCCGGCCCCGGTGCGGCGCCCGCGCTTTGCGGTCCGATGCGCAGCAGGCCGCCCTCGTCGATCCAGCCGATCGAGCCCCCGCCCGCGCCAATCGTATGAATCCCGAGCATCGGCAACGCGATCCGATGGCGCGCGATCTCGCCTTCGTTGACGAGCATCGGCACGTCAACGGCGAGCGAAGCTTCGAAGCTCGTGCCGCCCATGTCGATGGTGATGCAGCGATCGCGTCCGTGGGTACGCGCATGGAAAAGTCCCGCACCCGGACCGCCCGCGGGACCGGACAGCAGCGTCAGCGCGGCGTGCGTTCGCGCAATCGCCGGCGACATGACGCCGCCGTTGCTCTGCATGATCAGCAACACGCCGCCGAAGCCGGCGCCCGACAGTCGCCGCACGAGTTGTTCGAGATAGCGATTGAGCTTCGGTCCGACGTACGTGTTGAGCGCCGTCGTGCTGACGCGGTCGTAGAAGCGGATCGATGGCAGCAGGTCGGTCGAAACGGTGAGGTACGCGTCGGGCAGCTCACGGCGCACGATGGCGGCTGCCGCCTGCTCGTGCGCGGGGTTCGCGAAGGCGTTCATGAAACAGATGGCGACCGATTCGACGCGCTCGGCGCGAAACGTTGCGACCGCCGCGTGGACGTCATCGGCCGCCAGCGGCTCGATCTCCTTCCCGTCCCGGTCCAGCCGGCCGCCGACACCGATGCGCAGATAGCGCGGCACCAGCGGCGGCACGTTCGTGAAGCGGTTGTTGTACTGCTCCTCGCGCACGCCGCGCCGCATCTCCAGCGCATCGCGCACGCCGCGCGTCGTGATGAGTCCGCATTTCGCGCCGGTGCGCGTAAGCGTGGCGTTGGTCGTCACCGTCGTGCCATGGACGATCGTGTCGACGCCGGCGATGAACGCTGACGGCGACTGCGCCGGCGTCTGCATCGCCGCGATCTCCGCGAGCCCTTCGGCGACGGCGATCGACGGATCGGCCGGCGTCGACAACACCTTGTGGATCAACGGCGCCTCGCCATCCCGCGCGACGATGAAATCGGTGAACGTTCCGCCGACGTCGATGCCGATCTTGACGCTCATCCCCCGATCTCCGTCGTGGCCCGTGCGGTCGCGTCGCTCCGGGCGATCCGTCGCAACTCGTCCTTGCGCACCTTGCCAAGCGCGCTGCGCGGAAGCTCGCGCACGAAAATGACGTCGCGCGGGTGCTTGAAGCGGGCGATGCGGCCTTCGAGCAGCGCCAGGACGTCGCGCATTGCAAGCGTGGAACCGATCCTCGGCACGACGACCGCGACGACGATCTCGCCCCACTTCGCGTCGGGCCGGCCGAGGACGGCGACTTCGGCGATGTCGGGCGATTCGGCGAGGACGTTCTCGATTTCGGCCGGATAGATGTTCTCGCCGCCCGAAATGATCATGTCCTTCGAGCGGCCGTCGACCCACAGGAAGCCTTCGTCGTCGAAGTGGCCGATGTCGCCGGTGCGAAACCAGGCACCGGCCATCGCGGATGCGGTGGCCTGGGGTGCCTGCCAGTAGCCGCTCATGACGTTGGGGCCGCGGACGACGATCTCACCGCTCACGCCCGCCGCCGCGGTGTCGCCGTCGTTGCCCACGACCCGGACGCTGCAATGCAACGCGGCCTTGCCCGCCGATCCCGCCTTGCGCCGCGCGTCGTCGGGCATGATGTAGCTCGCGATCGGCGATGTCTCCGTCGCGCCGTACACCTGGATCAACGGCACGCCACGCGCATGCAGCGCCGTGAAGTTGCGCTGCGGCACGACCATCGATCCGGTCGAAACGCAGCGCAGCGACGTCAGATCGGCGTGCGCCCAGGCCGCGTGCGCGACCAGCATGTCGAGTTGAGCGGGCACGAGCACCGTCAGCGTGACGCGCTCGCTGGCGATGGCGTCGAGCGTGTCCGCGGCATCGAACTTCGGATGCAGGATCACCGTCGCGCCCGCATGCAGTGCCGGCAGCGTCTGGATGCACAGGCCGCCGACGTGGAACAGCGGCAGCGTCGTCAGGATGCGGTCGGCCCGCGACAGATCGTGCATGTGCGTACTGTTGACGGCATTCCACGCGAGCGCCTCCTGCGACAGCACGACGCCCTTGGGTGCGCCCGTCGACCCCGACGTGTAGCAGATCAACACGGGCGCATCGCCCGCGTCCGACTCCACGCCGGGGGCGTCGTCGACATCGCGCAGCAGGTCGTCGCCATCGATCCAGCCGGTCGCTTGGGTACCGAACGAAAAGCATTTCGCCGTGCTGCTTCGAGCGCGGATGCGTTCGACGGTGTCGATGAAACGCGCTTCGGTCACGAGCGCAACGGGACGGCAATCATCCAGCACCTGCGCGTGCTCGGGAGCGGCGAAGCGCCAGTTGAGCGGCACGAGCAACGCCCGCAGGCGCGCACACGCGAACAGCAACGCCAGCATGTGCGGGTGATTGTGACCGAGCCACGCGACGCAATCGCCGGCCTCGACGCCCACCTCGCGCAGCATGCCGGCGAAGCGCGCGATGCGAGACGCCAACTCGGCGTAGCCGATGCCGTGGCCTTCGAAGCGCAGCGCGTCCTTGGCGGGCGTGAACGCCGCATGCCGCTCGATCCACGTGGCGAGATCGCCGTGCATCGTCACCTCACGCGTCGCCGACGCGGAGGACGACGGCCATCGCCGTATCGCCCGCCGCGCATCCGGTGAAAAGGCCATCGCCGCCGCCGCGAAGCGCGAGCTCCTCGATCAGCTCGATGATCGAGCGCGTCCCCATCGGCGCTTGCGGATGTCCCCAGACGAGCGAGCTGCCGAAGTTGTTGACCGCATCCAGGTCGACGTCCATTTCGCGCGCGAACAGCACGTCGTTCACCGCGAACGGGTTGTGCGTCTTGATCGCATGCAGGTCCCGGATCCCAAGTCCCGCCGCCGCCAGCGCTTGCCGCGCTGCGGGCAGCGCCGCTTCGGGCATGAAGCCGAGCTCGGCGCGCGCGCTGCCGAAGCCGAGGATGCGCACGGATCGCTTCGGATCGGATGCCACTTCGCGCGCGCGCTCGCGTGTCGTCACCACGATGCCTGCGTTGCCGTCCGCCGGGTGCGTTTGCGCTCCATAGGTCACGGTGCCGCCATCGATGACTGGTCGTAGCCTGGCGAGCGCATCGGGCGTCGATGCGCGAATTCCCTCGTCGCCGTCGAGACGCTTGATCGTCTTGCGGAAGTCGTGCGCCGGCACGTCGAACGGCAGCGTGACGAAGCGGCGCAGGAATGCCGAATTGTCGGCCTTCGCGGCGCCGTACTGCGCCTCGCGCCGCAGCACGACATCATGCTGTTCGGCCGTCGAGACGCGATGTCGCGCGGCCACGTTCTCTGCAGTGCGCACCATCGCGTGCGAACCGAGCGGATCGCAGCGGAAGTTCTCCAGCACCCAATCCTCGTGAGAACCGGTTCCGCCGGGACCCTGCGGATTCGGGTAATACAGGTGCGGGCCGTTCGATGTGCGATCGCACGTGATGACCAGGGACATCGTCGCGAGCCCGGCCTCGACCTCCTGCACACCCGCGAGCAGCGCGCGGGCCCCCGTCGCGCACGCCTGCATCACGGTCTGCCCCCCGATGCGCGGCGCGCCGCTCATTCCCGCGAGCCACGGGAAACCGTAAAACGCATGCGGCTGCGGGACGGTCAGGCCGAGCACGCCGTGATCGAACATTGCCGGATCGATGTTCCGGCGAGCGAGTTCGCGCTTCGTCACGTAAGCCGCGAATTCGATGCTGTGCAGATGCGCGAAGCTTCCCTGCCAGCGCGCAAACGGCGTGCTCCAGTACGCACCGTAGGGAATTTCCGCCGCGTAGCGCATCACCGTGGCACTCCGACCGGTCACGGCAGCGCCACGGTCGCCGCGCCCTGCAGCAGCCGCTCGCCGCGCTGGTTCGTGGCGAAGAGCTCGACGTCGACGCGATTCTCGCCGTCGCAGACGGATTTCGCGGTGATCCTGCCCGACGCAGTGATCGTGTCGCCGGGAAACGCCATGGCGACGAAGCGCGCACTGAATGTGCGGAGTTGCCGCTGGGGCACCCACTGCGTGAGCGCGCGGCCGAGCAAGGCCATCGTCAGCATTCCATGCACGATGACGCCGGGCAGGCCGCCCGCGCGCGCGGCCTCGTCGTCGACGTGAATCGGATTCGGGTCGGCGGCCGCCCCGGCGAACAGCGCGAGCTGGAGCCGTGAAACGGGCGGAACGACCAGCGATGGAATGCTGTCGCCCGCTTCGACGTCCGCAAAGCACACGCGGCGCGCCGTTTGCGGAGCGCCGGCAACGCGCTCGAGCACCGGCTCAGCCATTGCGAATCACGATCACCGTGCGCAGGTCGCAGACGCGTTCTTCCCGCTGGTTGGCGAGCGTCGTCTGCGTGACGACGAATGTCAGTGCGCCGCCCTTGCGCTCGTACATGTCGACGACCTTCTGCGTCCCCGTCAACACGTCGCCCGCGACGATCGGTCGCTCGTACGCAAACGACTGCTCGCCATGCATCGTGCGCGTCTTGTCGACACCGAGATCGGCGAGCACGAGCAGCGGCTGGGCGGCTTCCATCGCTACGGAGAAACCGAACGTCGGCGGCGCTGGAACGTCGGCGTATCCGGCCGCCGCCGCGACCTGCCGATCGCGATACAACGGATCGTCGTCGCCGATCGCATCGGCGAA
>DASSEA010000370.1:0-3217 GCA_035696805.1 Casimicrobiaceae bacterium | reverse complement strand
CGCGTACGGCTTTGAACTCGAGCCGATCGCAGGCGTTTAGCGCGCCGCTGCCCGCGCCGAGCTATCCGGCGAAGCTCGCGGGTCGTGCCGATGCGGTGCTCCGGATCGGCGCGCTTCCCCGTCCGCTCGTCTTCACCAATGGCGTGTTCGACCTGCTGCACCGGGGTCACGTCACGTACCTCGAACAGGCGCGGGGACTCGGCGCATCGCTCGTCGTGGCGGTCAACTCGGATGCGTCCGTGCGGCGCCTCGGCAAGGGCGCGGACCGCCCGCTCAATCCACTGGACGACCGTATGGCCGTGCTTGCCGCCCTCGCCTGCGTCGATCTCGTCGTCCCGTTCGACGACGACACGCCGCGCGACCTGATCGTCGCGTGCGCACCCGACGTGCTCGTCAAGGGCGGTGATTATTCGGTCGAGACGACCGCCGGTGCGCCGGACGTCATCGCCCGCGGCGGACGCGTCGTTGCGATTCCATTCGTTCATCAGCGCTCGACGACCGAGCTCGTCGCGCGGATTCGCGGCGCGTAGCGCTGCTATAACGTGCACGACGACTCGACATCCTAGCCGCGCCTGACGACCGATGGTCGCATCGGCGCTGCTGCTGCTACCGGACTTCCTGCTGATCGCGCTCGGCGCGGGGCTGCGACGCGTGCGCATCTTCGAGGCGCCGTTCTGGCGCGGCCTCGAGCGTTTTGTCTATTTCGTGCTGTTCCCGGCGCTGCTGTTCCGTGCGCTCGCGACGGCGACGATGGCCCTCGGCGACGCATCGCGCCTCGTCATCGTCGGGGTGCTGTTCACGCTCGCGGGCATGGGCTTGTCGGCGCTCGCGCGCCCGCTGTTGCGGCTGCCGCAACCGACCTTCGCTGCATGCTTTCAATGCGCGTTCCGCTTCAACACCTACATCGCACTCGCGGCAGCCAGCCGGCTCGCCGGCGCGGAAGGCGTTGCCGCGCTCAGCCTGCTGATCGGCGTACTGGTGCCGATCGTTAACGTCGCCGCCGTGGCCGTGCTCGCGCGCGATCGCGGCCGCAGAGGCGTGTGGCTGGCCATTGCGCGCAATCCGCTCGTCATCGCATGTGCGGCGGGCCTCGGGTGGAACGCGGCTGGCTTTGCCGTGCCCGCGCTGCTGTCGGTCGTGCTGGAACTTCTCGCGAGCGCCGCGCTGCCGCTCGGCCTGATCGCGGCCGGTGCAGGCCTCGAATTCGTCCTCGGTACGCTTCCGCTTCGCGCGGTGGCCTGGTGGAACGCGATCAAGCTGGCGTTGCTGCCGGCGATCGCGTTCGCGCTCGCGAGCGCATTCGGATTGTCGATGCTCGAGCGCCAGATGGCAGTGCTGCTCGCCGCCGTGCCGACGGCACCATCGTCTTACATACTCGCGATGCAGATGAACGGCAACGGGGCGCCGGTCGCGCTGTTGATCTCCAGCGGAACGCTGATCGCGATCGCCACGCTGCCCCTGTGGCTCGCGCTGGTGACTTGAGCTCGTCGCGTCAACGACGCCCCGTTGGTCAACGCCGATAGCGGTTGAGGAAGTCGGCAACGATGCCGCGTTGCGCGCTGTCGATCGCGGCGTCGAGCGAACGATCCATCGGATCGTGTTGCTTCGCTTTGCGAAACGAGTTGAGCGCGTCCTGGTGGAGGCCGAGCGCCTGTTGCGCGCCGCCGAGGCAGCGCCACGCTTCGGCGTTCGCGATGTCGAGATCGACCCACGCACGGCACAGCTCCGCCGCGCGTCTCGCATTGCCCGCGCGCAGCATCCGCGGGCCGTCGGTCTTCAGCACGTCGATACGAGCGCGCCGCGCCGCGATGACCGACTCGAAATCGGTATCGCCCGAGGCTGCTGCCTTGCCGTTGGCATTGCGCACGGCGCCCGGCGACGCCGGCGCGGGCGCGTGCGATGCCGTGGCGTTCGCAACCGGCGTTCGCGCCGGATCCTGCGGCGGCGTGAACGGGGAGATCGTCGGCAGCGTCGGCACCAGCCGGTCGAGCTTGACCGTTGCATCGGTCAACTTCCCGCGAACGGTGGCGGACGACGGCAGCGTTTCGGCGATCGTCGAGCGCGTCCACGCGATCGAGTCCGCCATCGGCTGCTGCCACGCCACGCCGTACAGCCACATCATCGACGCCAATCCGCACACGCCGGTCACGGTGTTGACGACGCCGGCAGGCCCGTGCGTCACGAGGCAGTCTTCCGCGAAATCCCAGTCCGTTTCCTGATGTTCGGCGAGTTTCTCGTGCGCGACGGCAACCAGCACCGGCGCGATCAGCGGAAACCCGCACGCGACGCCTTCGACCCACACCCGCACGGCGCGACGCAAGCCGCGCAGCAACTGGGCGGAGGTGTCCCTGCGCGCATACGCGTTAGAAATCGAGAACTGCAGATAGATCCCGAACAGCCATTTGCCCGGGGTGGTGCCGACGGCAGTGATCAGCAGCGCCTCGATCGGAATCCACGACGCCGTGATGAGGATCGGTGCCACGAGCGGGTGCGTCAGCCAGTGCGCGACGGTATCCGAAATCGCGCCGAACGCGCGCAGCTGCGACAGCAACAGCGCGAGGACGAGTCCCCAGATCGCATAGTCGAACAGGCGCGCCGCAAGGCGATGCCAGGGACGTGGCTCGCTCGTGCGGCCGGACTTGGCGCGCTCGAGTTCCGCCATGCGCAACTGGAAGATCCACGACGCGTCTTCCTGCGGCTGCTCGTTGCCGAAGAACACGCTGCGCTCGCGGCGCCAGTTGAGGATCGCGAGGTCCGTTTGCGGCGTCAGCGGGGAACGCGCACTCGCTTGCCGGCGACGAACATACACGAAGCCGTGCACGATCCCGTAAATGCCTGCCAGCACGACGAACGCCGTCGTGAGCCAGCCGAGGACCTGCCGAGCGACGACGACGAAATCGTCGGGCGTGACGAACACGATCGCAGCGGCAATGAACGCGATGAATACGCCGCACAGGCCGAAGGTGAGGATGGGAGAACGGCTGAATGCAGCAACGCGCTCCGTCAGGCCCGGATGATGGCGCGCAGGCGTATCCGAGTCATCGTCGGTGACATCCGCGTCCGGACCATCGTCGAGCGGATCTCCCGGATCGGTAGCTGCGCCGACTTCGGTGTGCTCGTCGTCGCCAAGCAGCGCGTGTTCGAGCGCCCGCGACGTCGGCGGCGGCTCGTCGTCCTCGACCGAACGCAGCAGTTCGGCGTCGTAGCGTACCCGCCG
>DASSEA010000369.1:0-11173 GCA_035696805.1 Casimicrobiaceae bacterium | reverse complement strand
CGCCATGGCGCAACGTGGGAAGTCGCCGGCATCGAGCGTCTGCCCGCGCTGCTTGCCGCGAGCGCATTCGCCGAACCCTCTCCGACACTGCCCGCGCCCACCGAGGGCCAGGACATCGTTGCCGATTACCGGCGCCTTGGCCTGACGCTCAGGCGCCATCCGCTCGCCCTGCTGCGTCCGCAGCTTCGCAACCGCCGCCTCGTGACCGCCGACGAAATCCGGCATGCGCCGCACGGCCGGCTCGTGCGCACGGCCGGCATCGTCATCGGGCGCCAGCGCCCCGACACCGCGAGCGGCGTCATCTTCGTGACGATCGAAGACGAGACTGGCGCAACCAACGTCATCGTCTGGCGCGATCTTTCCGATCGCCAGCGCCGCGAACTGCTGGGCTCGCGGCTGCTCGGCGTCTACGGCAAGGTGGAACGCGAAGGCAGCGTCGTGCACGTGCTTGCCGGCCGGCTCGTCGACATGACGCCGCTGCTCGGCACGCTGCCGACGCGCTCGCGCGATTTCCACTGAGGACTGCGCCCATCGAAGCGTCGCCGGACGAGCAATACGTAACGACGGCGTGAGCGGTAGTAAGATGGCAGTGGCGCGCCGATTGCACCGCTTTGGCGCGCCGATCAAGCCGTTCCCATGCCCTCGCCCGAATTCGATCTCGCCGTCATCGGCGCCGGCGCCGGTGGACTGGCCGTGGCATCGGGCGGCGCGCGCGTCGGCGCCAAGGTCGCACTGATCGAGAAACGTCGCCTTGGCGGCGATTGCCTGTGGTACGGCTGCGTGCCGTCGAAGACGCTGCTCAAGTCCGCACGCGTCGCGCACCTGATGCGCCACGCCGATCGCTGGGGACTGTCGCCGGCGGATCCCCAACCCGACCTCGCGCGCGTCATGGCGCACGTCGACGCTACCGTGACCGACATCGCGGCACCGGAAACGCCGGAACGCTTCCGCGCGCTCGGCGTCGATGTCGTCTTCGGCAGGGGCCGGTTCACGTCGCCCTCGACGTTCGACATCGACGGCCGCACGATCACCGCAAGGCATTTCGTCATCGCCACCGGCTCGCGCGCCGCCGTTCCGCCGATCGCTGGACTCGCGTACGTGCCGTATCTGACGAACGAAACGGTGTTCGCGCTGCGCGAACCGGTCCCGCATCTGATCATCGTCGGCGCCGGACCGGTTGGCAGCGAAATGGCGCAGGCGTTCTGTCGCCTCGGAAGCGCAGTGACCGTCGTCGACATGGCGAATCGCATCCTGCCCCGCGAGGACACCGACGTCGCGGGCGTCGTGCAGCAGCAACTCGAAAGCGAAGGCGTTCATTACCGCCTCGGCATCACCGTCGGCGGGGTCAAGCAGGGCGATGCGCACGCCGGCCGCATTCGCATGACGCTGCGCACCGCGAACGGCGCGGTCGAGCAACTCGCCGCGTCACACCTGATGCTGGCGGCAGGCCGCGTGCCGAACATCGAAGACCTCGGCCTCGATGCAGCCGGCGTGCGGTGCGAGAACGGCCGCATCGTTTGCGACGAATCGCTGCATACGACGAACCCGAACATCCACGTCATCGGCGATGCCGCGGGCGGACATCCCTTCACGCACGTCGCCGAGCATCAGGCGGGAATCGTGCTACGCCAGACGCTGTTCCGCGTGCGCTGGGCGAAGCCGTCGACGGTCATCCCGTGGTGCACGTACACCGACCCCGAGGTCGCGCGCGTCGGCCTCTCGGAAGCCGACGCCCGCGCGCATGGCATCGACCATCGCGTCTACCGCTATTCATTCGGCGACATTCACCGCGCGCGCACGGAAGCCGAAACGGAGGGCTTCGCCAAGCTCGTCACCGAGCCGCGCGGACGCCTGCTCGGCGCTGCGATCGTCGGCGCCGATGCGGGCGAGCTGATCGCCGAATGCGTGCTCGCGATCGTCAACGACATGAAGGCGGAGGACATCCTCGACGCCATCCACACGTATCCAACGCGTTCGCAGATCACGCGGCGCGTCGCGAATCAGCGTCGCCGCGAGTCCTTGACGAGCGCTTCGCGCGCGCGGATGCAGCGCCTGTTCGGCCTCCGCGGCGCGTGACGGCGTCGAGCCCCCTTGCGTACTGTCCGGCGACCGCGCCGCGCTGCGCGGGGGCGGGGCCGGTCAGGACCCGCGCGCGCTGACGACCTTTCCGCGCACCTCGCCGAAGCCGACGCGATAGTCGCGTCCCTGCGCCCATCCGGTCAGGATCACGTCGTCGTCGTCCTCGAGGAACGTGCGCTCGGTGCCGTCCGGCAGGCGCAGCGGCTGCGCGCCATTGCGCGTCAACTCGAGCAGCGAACCACAGGCGTCGGCCTCGGCGCCACTGATCGTTCCCGAACCCATCAGGTCGCCGACGCGCGTATTGCAGCCCGAGACCGTGTGGTGCGCAAGCTGCTGCGCGATGCTCCAGTACATCGTGCGGAAATTGGTCCGTGCAATCGTCGTCGCGCGCTTGCCCGCGGGGGCGAGCGCCGCTTCGAGACGAATGTCATAACCCTGCGGGCCGCTCGTCGCGAGATACGGCAGCGGCGCCGGATCCTGGACCGGCCCCTCGACTCGGAACGGCGCGAGCGCATCCATCGTGACGACCCACGGCGAAATCGAAGTCGCGAACGTCTTGCTGTTGAACGGCCCGAGGGGGATGTACTCCCATTGCTGGATGTCGCGCGCACTCCAGTCATTCAGCAGCACCATCCCGAAGACGTGCGCGAGCGCTTGGTCGATCGGTATCGGTTCGCCGAGCGCGTTGCCGACGCCGACGATGAATGCCATCTCGAGTTCGAAGTCGAGCCTGCGCGACGGCCCGAACACCGGTTGCTTCGCGTCGGGGCGCTTCGTCTGGCCATTCGGCCGCAGCACCGGCGTACCGCTGACGACGATCGAACTCGCGCGGCCGTTGTAGGCGATGGGCACGTACAGCCAGTTCGGCAGCAGCGCGTGCTGGGGGTCGCGGAACATCGATCCGACGTTCGTCGCGTGTTCCTTAGACGAATAGAAATCGGTGTAGCCGGGGACGCTGAGCGGCAGCAGCATCTTTGCCGCCGCTTGCGGTGCGAACGCACGCGCGCGAAGCGCTGCGTCGTCGCGCAGGCGCGCATTCTCCTGGCGCAACAGCTCGCTGATCGCGGCACGCGCGCGCCGCCATGCGTCGGCGCCGCGTTCGATGAACGGGTTGAGCGTCGGCCGGTTGAACACGCGCTCGCCCGGAACGACATCGAGCACCCCCGCCTGCTCCAGGACCGACAGGTCGAGCACCTGATCGCCGATGGCAACGCCGATGCGCGGCGTGTAGTTGGCGGGCGTCGTGAATACGCCGTACGGCAGGTTCTGGATCGGAAAATGCGAATCCGGCGCGACCGGGACGAACGACCGGAGCTTCGGATCGTTGGGATCCATTCCTCGTCAATCCCGGCAGTCGTGCGCGCCCACGACTCGCCCCACGTTGCGCGTGGCAATCATCGTGGGGCTGTGAAGTGCTTGGCGAGGCCCTGCCAGCACGCCGCATAGTCGCGCTGCAGCTGCGGTGCGGCCAGCGCGCGTTCGGTCGGATGGATCACGTAGCGGCTCTCGAACATGAACGCGAGCGTGCCTTCCTGCTTGTGCGGAGCCAGCGCGACGGCCGATGCGCGCTCGAACGTCGCCGCATCCGGCCCGTGCCCGGACATCGCGTTGTGCAGGCTTCCTCCACCCGGCACGAACCCTTCGGCCTTCGCGTCGTAGACGCCGCGGATCAGGCCCATGTATTCGCTCATCACGTTGCGATGAAACCACGGCGGGCGGAACGTGTTCTCGGCGACCATCCAGCGCGGCGGAAAGATCACGAAATCCACGTTCGCCGTCCCTGCGGTATCCGACGGCGACGTCAGCACGGTGAAGATGGAGGGGTCCGGATGGTCGAAGCTGACGGTGTTGATTGCGTTATAGCGCGCGAGATCGTACTTGTACGGCGCATAGTTGCCGTGCCACGCGACGACGTCGAGCGGCGAGTGATCGATCGCGGCACGCCACAGCTTGCCTGCGAATTTCGCCACGAGTTCGAACGATCCCTCGCGCTCGCTGTAGCTCGCCACCGGATACAGGAAGTCGCGCGGATTCGCGAGGCCGTTGGCGCCGATCGGCCCGAGCTCGGGCAAGCGCAGCAGCGCGCCGTAGTTCTCGCAAACGTAGCCGCGCGCCGTGCCGTCGGATTCGATTGCAAAGCGCACACCGCGGGGCAGCACGGCGATTTCGCCCGGCTCCGCATCGAGCACGCCCATCTCCGTCGCAATGCGCAGCGCGCCCTGCTGCGGAACGATCAGCAGCTCGCCGTCGGCGTCGTAGAAGAACCGGTCCTGCATCGCGCGGTTGCATGCATACACATGGATCGCGATGCCGCACTGCGCAGCCGCGTCGCCATTGCCGGCGATCGTGACCAGGCCATCGACGAAGTCCGTCGGGGCGTCGGGAAGCGGGAACGGGTCCCAGCGCAGTTGATTGGGCGAGGTCGCGATCATGGCAAACGGCGCCGTCGCGAGCGCAGGACGCGCGAGTTCGGCGAATTCGCCGTGCAGCACCGCCGGGCGGATCCGGTACAGCCACGTGCGCCGGTTCGCGTGGCGCGGCGCGGTGAAGGCGGTGCCGGACAGCTGTTCGGCGTAGAGCCCATACGGTACGCGCTGCGGCGAATTGCGGCCCGTCGGCAGCGCGCCTGCGAGCGCCTCGGTCGCGAACTCGCTACCGAACCCGGACTGGTAGGCGAGTGTCACGGCGTCGCGTTGCTGCACGCGGGCGTTTTCGCAAGCTGTGCCTTGGCGACGGCGACCGACGCGATCTGCCGTGGATCGACGCCGTTCTTGACGGCGGTGATCTCGGCGAGGATCGACACCGCGATCTCGGGCGGCGTACGACTCCCGATGTACAACCCGATCGGGCCGTGCAGCCGCGCGATTTCAGTGTCGGAGAGATCGAAGTCTCGCAGCCGCTCGCGCCGCTTCTCATTGTTCGCGCGCGAGCCCAGCGCACCGATGTAGAACGCCGGCGACTTGAGCGCCTCCATCAGCGCGAGGTCGTCGAGCTTCGGATCGTGCGTCAGCGCGACGACGGCGGAGCGCTCGTCGAGGTTCATCGCCTGCACGGTATCGTCGGGCATCGTCCGCACCAGCGTGACGCCGGGGACGTCCCACGTTTCCGTGTATTCCTCGCGCGGGTCGCAGATCGTCACCTGGTAGTCGAGTCCGACGGCGATCTGCGCCAGATACTTCGACAGCTGCGATGCGCCGATGACGAGCATCCGGTACCGCGGTCCGTGGATCGTTCGCAGCACCTTGCCATCGAATTCGAGGCCGTCGTTCGCCCTCGCCGGATGCAGCGTCGCGAATCCTGACGCGAGATCGAGCCGCCGTGCGACGAGATGGCCCGTTTCGACTTCGCGCAACAGCGCGCGCATGCCCGACTCGCGCGTCAGCGGCTCGACGACGAGTTGCAGCGTGCCGCCGCACGGCAGGCCGAAGCGGCGCGCTTCGTCCGCCGAGACGCCGTACGTGACGACGTCGCATTTCGTCGCCTGCTGCCCTTCACGGCGGGTGCGATCGACGATGTCGTCCTCGATGCAGCCGCCGGAGACCGATCCGACGACGTGGCCGTCGTCGCGCACGGCAAGCATCGCCCCCTCGGGCCGCGGCGAACTGCCCCACGTCTTGACGACGGTGACGAGCAGCACGCGGCGGCCCGCGTCCACCCAGTCGGCGCTCGTGCGCAACACATCCAGATCGACACTGTCCATCGTCATGCTCTCCTGCGGTCAGCGATACCCGCGCACGTACAACACGATCAGCACGATGGCGATCGCGATGATCGCCGCGTAACGGATCCACGTCGCGCCGCCCGGCGGCGCCAGCGGCGATACGGAGCGCTCGGATGCCGCCGGTACGGGCGCGCCGGCATCGCTTTCCGCGTGCGCTGGCGCGACACGCTCGACGAAGCGCGCGAAAAAGTCATCGGTGAGCTTCGCCGCGGCGCCGTCGACCAGCCGCGAACCGATCTGGGCGAGCTTGCCGCCGACCTGCGCCTTCGCAGCGTACGTGAGCGCCGTATGCCGCTCGCCTTCCGGCGCAAGGCTCACGCGCGCCTCGCCGCGCGCAAATCCCGCCGCGCCGCCCTGCCCCTCGAACTGCAGCGTGTAAGCGGTCGGCGCAGCGACGTCAGCCATCGTCATCGTCCCGTTGAAGCGTGCGGCCACGGGTCCCACGCGGGCTGCCATGACGACCCGAAACGTGCCGTCGCCCGTGCGTTCCAGCACCTCGCACCCCGGCAGGCACTCCTTCAGCACTGCCGGATCGTTCAACGCCGTCCACACGGTGGCAGGCGGTGCCGGAACGATACGGGTGTTGGACAGTTCCATCGATGATCGAGGTCAAGGCAACGCGCGGAAGCGCGGCGGGCGCGCCAGTGCCGCGGCCAGGCCGGTCAGCGTTTCCAGATTGTGCACCGGAAGGAAATCGTCGACATGCGGCAGGATGGCCCGGATGCCCGCCGGCCGCGCTTCGAAACCCTCGTAGCGCAGCAGCGGATTCAGCCAGACGAGCCTGGAACACGACTTGGACAGGCGCTCCGCCTCGAAGGCCAGGCCGTCGCCGGCATCGGCATCGAGCCCATCGCTGATCAGCAGCACGACGGCATTCTGAGCGAGCAGCCTGCGCGACCACCGCCGGTTGAATTCCGCGAGACAGTGACCGATGCGCGTGCCGCCAGCCCAGTCCTCGACGGCCGAGGCCACCCGCGCCAGCGCAACGTCGACGTCCCGATGGCGCAGATGCCGCGTGATGTTGGTGAGGCGCGTACCGAACGTCAGCACGTGGACGCGATGCCGGTCGTTGGTGATCGCGTGCAGGAAGTGCAGCAGCATGCGCGCGTAGCGGTCCATCGATCCGGAGATGTCGCACAGCACGCAAAGCGGCGGCGTGCGGCGTCGATGCGTTCGAAAGCGCAGCGGTGCGAGCGCGCCCCCGGCGCCGATGCTGCGCCGTAACGTCGCGCGAAGATCGATGGCGTGACCGGTTCGCGCCGCCAGCGTGCGACGCACGCGCAGCTCGGGCAGCGGAAGCTTCATCGTCCGGAACAGCCGCTGGACTTCGAGCAGCTCGGCGGCGGTCATCGTGGCGAAGTCCTTGTGCTGCAGCACTTCGCGCGCCGAGAACGAAAACGTCGCGTCGAACTCGGTTTCCTGTTCGCCCGCCACCTCGCGCCGAGGCGCCGGCGGAAGCATCGCCTGCGCGAGGCGCGCGGGCAGGTCATCGCTGGCCCCGCCACGGCCCTCGATCTTCGGCAACAGCGCGGCGAGCATCCGCTCGAGAAGACGCGGATTGCGCCAGAAAATGTCGAAAGCCTGCTCGAAGATCGGCTGGTGCTCGTGCCGCGAGACGAGCACCGCCCCGAGCGCGTCGCGGAAATCGGCGCGATTGTCGAGGCCGATCGCCTCGACGGCGGCGAGCGCGTCGAGCGTCTTGGCCGGCCCGACGGGGATGCCCGCTGCGCGCAGGATGCGCACGAAGTGCAGTACGTTTTCGGCGAAACGCCCCCGTGGCAGCGCGTCGAACAACGACACCGCGCCGAGCGTGCCGGCCGCCGTCATGCGATCGTCTGCGCTTCACGCACCAGGCGCGCGGCGACGTCCGGCGTGATCGCGCCGACGTCGTCCTGGTACTTGAGGAGCGCGCCGAGCGTATCGGCGACGGTTTGCGGATCGAGCGTGATCCGGTCGAGCGCCACGAGCGCCTCGGCCCAGTCGAGCGTCTCCGCAATGCCGGGCGCCTTGAACAGGTCGAGGGCGCGCAGGCGTTGCGTCACGCCGACGATTTCGCGCGCGAGCGATTCCGACGCCGCCGGGCACTTGCGACGGACGATCGCAAGCTCGCGCGCCGCGTCGGGGAAATCGACCCAGTGATAGAGACAGCGGCGCTTGATCGCGTCGTGGATTTCACGCGTCCGGTTCGACGTGATCACCACCACCGGCGGCGTTTCCGCGCGGATCGTGCCGAGTTCGGGGATCGTGACCTGATAATCCGACAGCACTTCGAGCAGGTACGCCTCGAACGGCTCGTCGGCGCGATCGAGTTCGTCGATCAGCAGCACCGGCGTCGCGCCCTCGTCCGGCGACAGCGCCTGCAACAGGGGCCTTCGCAACAGGAAGCGCGTCGTGAAGATGTCGTGCGCGAGCTCGCCGCGCTCCACGTTGCCGGCAGCTTCGGCGAGTCGGATCTCGATCATCTGCCGCGGGTAGTTCCACTCGTACACCGCAGCGGCGGTGTCGAGCCCCTCGTAGCACTGCAGGCGGACGAGCGGGCGGGCGAGGCCGGAGGCGAGGACCTTCGCAATCTCGGTCTTGCCGACGCCCGCCTCCCCTTCGAGGAACAACGGGCGGCGCAGCTTGAGCGCGAGAAACACCGCGGTCGCGAGCCGGCGATCGGCGACGTAGTCGCGCGATTCCAGCAGCGCAAGCGCCGCGTCGACGGATGTAGGCAGGGTCGATGGCATCGGCGGACAACGTCGCGATCACGCGATCCGTCGAATTCTACGCGGCGTCGATCTGGGAGGCGGCGGTCAAGCGATTGACAGCCGATGGCCCGTTGCGCCGTTATTCGGAACGGGTCGTCGCCTGAGCGGACCCGAACGCGAACGCGCGGCAGCGACCCCGCGCGCACCCGGTTACCGTCGACGGACGATCGCGCCGCGCGATGCGTTGCCGGTCAGGCAATCATCGCCACCGCGCGCGACGCCATGACCGGGATCAGATGTGCACGGTATTCCGGCGATCCGTGAAGGTCGCGGTTGAGTCCGTCCGCGCTCATCTTCACGCCCTTGGCCGCCGCCGGCGTGAAACTCTGCCGCAGCGCATCCTCGATCGCTTTCGCACGAAACACCGACGGGGCCGCGCCGGTGACGGCGACCCGCACGTCACCGTTCGCCGCCTGCGCGACGAACACACCGACGAGCGCAAAGCGCGATGCCGGGTTCGGGAACTTCGCGTACGCGGAACGCTGCGCGACCGGAAACTCGACCGAGGCGATGATCTCGTCCGGCGCCAGCGCGGTTTCGAACATGCCCTTGAAAAAATCGGCGGCGGCGATGGCGCGCTTGTTCGTGCGGACCGTCGCCGCGCTTCCGAGGACCGCCGCCGGCCAGTCGGCCGCCGGATCGTTGTTCGCGATCGCGCCTCCGATCGTGCCCATGTTGCGCACCTGGCGATCGCCGATGCCTTCCGCGACGCTCGCGAGCGCAGGCAGCGCCGACCTGACGACGTCCGACGACGCGATATCGGCGTGCCGACTCATGGCGCCGATGACGAGCCGCTCGCCGTCCTTTCGGATGCCCTTCAGGTCCGCGATGCCCGACAGGTCGATGAGCGTGCCGGGCTGCGACAGCCGCAGCTTCATCGCCGCGACAAGGCTTTGGCCGCCAGCGAGCGGGCGACCGCCGGTCGAGGCGAGCGCCGCCGCGGCGTCGGAGAGCGTACGGGGACACTGGTATTCGATGGCATACATGGCGGGCTCCGTCAGGCGTGGCCGTGGACTTCGCGAATCGCATTCCAGACGCGCGCAGGCGACGCCGGCATGTCGAGGTGCTTGACGCCAAGCGGCGCCAGCGCGTCCATCACGGCGTTCATCAACGCGGCGGGCGCACCGATCGCGCCCGCCTCGCCGCAACCTTTCGCGCCGAGCGGATTGTGCGTGCACGGCGTGACCTTCGTCTCGACGGTGTACGACGGCACGTCGTCCGCGCGCGGCAGCGCGTAATCCATCATGCTTCCCGTCAGCAGCTGCCCGCTGTCGCGATCGTAGACGCAATGCTCGAGCAGCGCCTGCCCGAGTCCCTGCGTCAATCCGCCGTGCACCTGGCCTTCGACGATCATCGGGTTGACGATGTTGCCGAAGTCGTCGGATGCCGTGAACGCAACGACCTCCACGACACCCGTGTCCGGATCGATCTCGACTTCGCAGATGTGCGTGCCCGCCGGAAACGTGAAGTTCGTCGGGTCGTAGAACGCCGTTTCGTCGAGGCCGGGCTCGAGCTTGTCGAGCGGATAGTTGTGCGGCACGTAGGCTGTCAGCGCGATTTCGGCGAACGTCTTGCTGCGATCGGTGCCGGCGACGACGAACTTGCCGTCGGTGAACTCGATGTCGGTTTCCGCCGCTTCGAGCAGGTGCGCGGCGATCTTCTTGCCCTTGCTGACGATCTTGTCGAGCGCCTTCACGATCGCCGTGCCGCCGACGGCCAGCGAGCGCGAGCCGTACGTTCCCATGCCGAACGGCACGCGACCCGTGTCGCCGTGGACGACGTCGACGCTCTCGACCGGCACGCCGAGTCTCCCCGCCACGACCTGCGCGAACGTCGTCTCGTGACCCTGGCCGTGGCTATGCGAGCCCGTGAACACGGTCACGCTGCCGGTCGGATGCACGCGCACCTCGCCGGCTTCGAACAGGCCGGCGCGTGCTCCGAGCGAGCCGGCGACGTTCGACGGCGCGATGCCGCACGCCTCGATGTACGACGCGTAGCCGAGTCCGCGCAGCTTGCCGCGCTTTTGTGCCTCCGCCTTGCGCGCCGCAAAGCCGCTGACGTCGGCCGCCGCCATCGCACCGTCGAGCGTCTGGTCGTAATTGCCGGTGTCGTAGAGAAGCGCAACCGGCGTCTGGTACGGGAACTCTCGGATGAAATTGCGCCGGCGCAGCTCGTCCTGCGGAATGCCGAGCTCCGCCGCCGCCTGGTGCACGATGCGCTCGATCACGTACGTCGCTTCCGGCCGTCCCGCGCCGCGGTACGCATCGACGGGCGCGGTGTTCGTGAAGGACGCCGTCACTTCGCACCAGATCACCGGCGTCGTGTATTGCCCGGCGAGCAGCGTCGCGTACAGGATCGTCGGAATGCACGACGCGAACGTCGACAGGTACGCGCCCATGTTCGCCGTCGTCTGTACGCGAAGCGCGAGAAACTTGCCCGAAGCATCGAGTGCAAGCTCGGCGTGGGTCACATGATCACGCCCGTGCGCATCGGAAAGGAACGACTCGCTGCGCTCGGCAACCCACTTGATGGGGCGATTGACCCTTTTCGCTGCCCAGACCATTGCAGTCTCTTCGGGGTACAGGTAGATCTTCGAACCGAAGCCGCCGCCGACGTCGGGCGC
>DASSEA010000368.1:0-3419 GCA_035696805.1 Casimicrobiaceae bacterium | reverse complement strand
CCGTACCACGCGTGGACCTACGGGCTCGATGGCACGCTGCAGCGCCGGCCGTGGTTCTGCGGCGAGGCCAACTGTCCCGACGACCGGTTCGACGGCGTCGCGCTCGGGCTGAAACCGGTCCGTTGCGAGTCCTGGCACCAGCTGGTGTTCGTCAATCTCGACGGCCATGCGCCGCCGCTGGCCGAATACGTGCGCCCGCTCGCCGAGCGTTGGTCCGACCGCGACCTGTCGCTGCTGCGGCATGGCGGCAGTCTCGGGTTCGAGATTCACGCCAACTGGAAACTGGTCGTCGAGAATTTCTGCGAGCGCTATCACCTGCCGTCGGTGCATCCGAAGCTGAACAGCTATTCGGCGGTCGACCATTCGTTCCAGATCATCGGCGACGGACTCTTTTCCGGCGTCGGAAGCTCGAGCTACGCGCCGCCCGCCGTGGGCGAGTTTCCGCTGCCGGGCTTTCCGGCCGTCGCGCCGGAGCGGCGCAGCGTCGCCGAATACGTGGCGCTGTTTCCCAACGTGATGATCGGCTGCCTGTACGACCACTGCTACGCATTCATCCTGCAGCCGCAATCGTTCGATAGCACGCTCGAGCGATTCGAGTTCTTCTACGTCGGCGACGAGGCGATGCAGCCGCGCTTCGCGGCGGCGCGCCAGGACTGCATCGACCGACGCAATTCGATCAACGGCGAGGACATTTCGATCGTCGAGCGCCTGCAGACGGGACGGCGCTCGCCGGTCATGAACGGCGGAGTCTTCTCGGCCGCTCTCGAAGACACGACGCACCATTTCCAGAAGACGCTGATCCAGCGACTGCAGGCCGCGGGAGCGATCGCCTAGCGTCGACCGGTCGGCATCGGCGCGGTAACATCGACCGATGCCGTCATCGATCAGGGCGCCGCGGCTGAGCGCCGACACCCGGCCGGCGCGCCCCGCGCCCTCGCGCGTCGGCGCACGGCCGTACACGGTCGGGTTCTATCTGGTTCCCGATTTCCCGATGATGGCTTTCGCTGCGGCGATCGAGCCGCTGCGCGCGGCCAATCGCCTGTCCGGCGAGAAGCTGTTCGTCTGGCGCCTGTTTTCGCGCGACGGCAGCCCGGTGCGTGCCAGCAATGGCATCGATGTCGCGGTCGGGGGCGCGATCGGCGATGCCGCGCTCGATCTGCTGCTCGTCTGCGCCGGCACCCCCGACGCCGGCGCGCGCGACAAGCCGCTCGCGCAGTGGCTGCGCGGCGTCGTGCGCAGCGGCGCATCGATCGGCGGCATCAGCCTCGGCGCCTACGCGCTGGCGCACGCCGGGCTGCTCGACGGCCGCCGTTGCGCATTGCATTGGGAGAATCTGGCCGCGTTCGGCGAGCAGTTCCCGCGCGTGCGCACGACGACCGACATTTTCGTCATCGACGGCAGCCGGTACACGTGCTCCGGCGGAACCGCGGGGCTGGACATGATGCTGCAGCTGATCACCGACCGCAACGGCCGGGCGCTGGCCAACGACGTGTCCGAGCAATTCATCCATCCGCGGATCCGCGGCACGCAGGATCGGCAGCGCATGGCGATCCAGGCGCGGCTGGGCGTCGCCAATCAGAAGCTGATCGCGGCGATCGGGCTGATGGAAAGCACGGCCGACGAGCCACGCGACGTCCAGCAAATCGCAGCCGACGTCGGACTCTCGCCGCGGCAGCTCGAGCGACTGTTCGCGAAATACCTGCAGGCGAGCCCGAGCCGCCACTATCTGGAGATGCGGCTCGAACGGGCGCGGGAATTGCTGCTGCAGACCGGCAAGCCGATTCTCGACGTCGCGGTCGCCTGCGGATTCGCGTCGGCCTCGCATTTCAGCCGCTGCTATCGCGCCGTGTACGGCCACAAGCCCAGTGACGAGCGCGCCGCGGCGCTGTCCCGGCGCGCCCGCGAAGCGGAACGCTAGAGCTTGTCCGCGTAGTCCTTCTGCACCTTCTTGATGCGCTCGTGCGAGCCGAGGAAGGCGTGCTTCGACATGTCGGGCGAATACTTGCTCGCCGGCGGACGCTTGCCGACGGACTCGGCGAGCGCGCGGATGTGATGCGGACCCGCGCCGCAGCACACACCCAGATAGCGGATGTCGAGCTCGGCGGCTTGACGGCCGAACTCGGCGATCTCGAACCGGTTGCACGTGAACGGATCGAGCGCGACGGGGAACGGCCGCGCACCGTCGTCGAAATGCCAGTGCGTATCGCGTAGCGACTGGAACGATGGCTGCTCGTCGCTGGTGCGAAACGGCACCGGCAGCGCCGCGAGATGCGTCTTTACACTCGCGCGAATCTCGCGCAGCAACGGCAGCATCGTTGCGGGACCGCGAATGCAGTTGAGGCCCACGACGTCGGCGCCGGCGTCCGCGAGCCGCCTGCATGCCTCGGCGACCGACCAGTCCTCGCGCGTGACGTCGGCCTTGTGCATTGCGAGCGTGATGACGGCGACCTTACTCGCCCCCTTGACGACTTCGAGCGCGATAAGCGCTTCCTGTGCGTAGCTGAACGTTTCACCGATGACGAAGTCGACGCCGGCATCGACGGCCCAGCCGACCTGCTCCTCGAACATTGCGCGTACCGCCTTGTGCGATGCCGGATCAGCGGGATCGTAGATGTTCGTGTTGCAGATGTCGCCCGCGAACAGCGCGCCGGTCTCCTTCGCAACTGACTTCGCAAGGTCGAGCGCGCGGCGGTTGATCGGCTCGAGATCCTGCTCACGGCCGATGACGCGGAGCTTCTCGCGATGCGCGTAATACGTAAGCGCCTCGACCACGTCCGATCCCGCGTGAACGAAGTCGCGATGAAGCTGCGTCACCGCTTCCGGATGCTCGAGCACCACCTCCGGCACGAAGGCACCGGCCTGCAGATAGCCACGCCGCTCGAGCTCGAACACATAGCCTTCGGCGCAAATGACGGGTCCGGCGTCGAGCCGTTGAAGAAGCGACGAGCGGTTGGCGACAGTGCTGGACATGGTGAACGGTCTCCTCGGACGAATCGCGTCGCGGCGACTATCGCACCTCCGCTCGAATGCGACGCGCCGCGAACCGACGCGATCTGTCACAGGTGCGACATCGGCCGCGCCACTCGCCATCGGCGCCCGTCCAGCGCTCGGCCAGCGATCCGTGTCCTGCGTGGGACACCCGATGTCGCATCTGGACTATTTGCCGGCGGCGCGGGCGATTATGCTTCCGCGAGAACTCAATGGCCCGGTTGCAGCGCGCGCATACCGCACCAAATGGAAACGCTCCGCTTCATCATCGCCAACCTGCCTGCCATCGGTCAGCGGACGATCGAGCACGTTTCGATCGTCGGCGTCGCGGTCAGCCTTGCGATCGTCACGGGCGTGCCGATCGGCATCGCGATCACGCAGAACAAACGCGCGGCGGACATCGTGCTGTACATCGCGGCGATGATAATGAC
>DASSEA010000367.1:0-5938 GCA_035696805.1 Casimicrobiaceae bacterium | reverse complement strand
ACGACCGCGTCGCGCGCCACCATCGGCGGTGCCGCTGTCGAGCCCGATAGGGGCAGCCTGCGCGTCGATCGCGATTTCAACGTACGCTTCGACGCGGGCGCGTGGCCCGCGCTCGCGCCGGTTCGCAGCCGCATCGACGCGTTCAATCGGCTGTCGCGTGAGGACAAGCTCGACCGGCTGCTGGCGGGCATGCTCCGTTACGCACCGTATGCGGCGATCGGGCTGCTGCCGGTGTTCGCGCTGCTGCTGAAGGTCGCCTACGCCGGCCGCGGGACGCTATCCGCAGCGGCCGCGGCAGTACGCGGCGCATCTCGTCTTCGGCGCGCACAATCATGCTTTCGTGTTCCTGGCAGCGATCCTGGCGGTATTGGTCCCCCTCCGGCCGCTGCGCGCGGTGCTCGCCCTGTGGATGGTCGTCTACGCGTTCGCGTCGATGCGCGCGGTCTACGGCGGCGGTTGGCGCGGTGCGCTGCTACGAGGTGCCTTCGTGTTCGCCGCATACGCGGTGTTCTTCGGGCTCGCGATCGCGGCGTTGCTCCTGGCTGCCGTCACGCTCTGAATGTGGACCGTCGCACCCCGTTCGGGCGACACAGGCGTAATAGTTGACCGATTCAGTCGGGAACCGGTGGCATAATCGACGCATGTTCACCCGCCTTCGCGAGGACGTTTCAGTGGTGTTCGACCGGGACCCGGCCGCACGTACCGCCTGGGAGGTCCTGACGTGTTACCCCGGCCTGCATGCGCTCGTCTGGCATCGGAGCGTCGTGCACCCATTGTGGCGCGCGAATTTCCGCTGGCTTTCGCGGTGGCTCGCGCACTGGGGTCGGTGGCTGACCGGCATCGAAATCCATCCCGGCGCGACGATCGGGCGTCGCGTGTTCATCGATCACGGCATGGGAGTCGTCATCGGGGAGACCGCAGAAATCGGTGACGATTCAACGCTCTACCATGGCGTTACGCTCGGCGGAACGTCGTGGAACAAGGGCAAGCGTCACCCGACGCTGGGCCGCGGCGTCGTCGTCGGCGCCGGTGCGAAGATCCTCGGTCCGATCGAGGTCGGCGACAGCGCGAAGGTCGGTTCGAACGCCGTCGTCGTTCGCAACGTTCCGGCCGGTGCGACCGCCGTTGGCATCCCCGCACGCGTAGTCACCACCGACGACCAGGATCGGCGCGAGGCGCAGGCAGCGCGGATCGGGTTCTCCGCGTACGCGATCTCGTCGGACATGGATGACCCCGTCGTGCAGGCGATCCACAAGCTGCTGGACCATGCGGCGGCCACCGAGGAACGATTCAACCGCCTCGTCACGCTGCTGCAGCACGAGGGCATGGACTGCGGCGAGGCCAAGGCCGTCGCGGACGCCTTCGATCCGCGCCAGATCAACAAGATGCTCGAATGAGTCGGCGGCGGGTCCCGCGTGAACTTCGGACCCGTTTAGTTGACCAAATCGTTCGGGTATTATACGATGCATGCCATGGACTTCCGGTCCGACGCTTGCGGACCGGACGGCCCCCAACGATGCGCCTCACGACCAAAGGACGTTTTGCCGTCACCGCGATGATCGACGTCGCCATGCATGGCGTGCGCGGCCCGGTCACGCTCGCGGCGATCGCCGAGCGCCAGAAGATTTCGCTCTCCTATCTCGAGCAACTCTTCGGCAAGCTGCGCCGGCACGGTCTCGTAGACAGCGTCCGCGGACCGGGCGGTGGCTACACGCTCGGCCGGGCGCCGGAGCTCGTCGCGGTCGCGGACATCATCATGGCCGTCGACGAACCGATCGACGCGACGCAGTGCGGCGGCCGCGAAAATTGCCACGACGACCGCCGCTGCATGACGCACGAGTTGTGGGCGGGACTCAATTCGCACATCTTCGGCTATCTGCGCTCGGTCACGCTCGCCGAGCTCGTTCGCCAACAGGGGCCGCGGACGGGCGGCGTCGCCGTGCTGCGCGACCACCGTCCCCGCGCGGACGCCGATCGTTTGCCCGAACCCGCGTCGAACGCATGACCGTAAGGAATCGCATGGACCTGCCGATCTACCTCGACTATTCCGCCACGACGCCGGTCGACCCGCGCGTTGCGGAAAAGATGATTCCGTTCCTGACGCACCACTTCGGCAACCCGGCGTCGCGTTCGCACGCGTTCGGCTGGCAAACCGAGGCGGCGGTGGAGGACGCACGCAACGAGGTTGCGGCGCTCGTCAATTGCGACGCCAAGGAACTGGTATGGACGTCGGGCGCCACCGAATCGATCAACCTGGCGCTGAAAGGTGCCGCGCATTTCTACAAGGACCGGGGCCGCCACCTGGTGACGGTCAAGACCGAGCACAAGGCGACGCTCGACACGATGCGCGAGCTCGAGCGCGAAGGCTTCGAGGTCACCTACCTCGACGTCGCGCCCGACGGCCTGCTCGACCTCGGCCGCCTGGAGGGTGCGCTGCGGCCGGACACGACCGTCGTATCCGTGATGTACGTCAACAACGAGATCGGCGTAATTCAGGATATTGCCGCGATCGGCGAGATCTGCCGGGCGCGGAAGATCGTGTTCCACGTCGACAGCGCGCAGGCGACGGGCAAGGTGCCGGTCGACCTCGGCGCGCTCAAGGTGGACTTGATGTCATTCTCGGCGCACAAGACGTACGGTCCGAAGGGTGTCGGCGCATTGTTCGTGCGCCGCAAGCCGCGCGTGCGCATCGAGGCGCAGATGCACGGCGGGGGCCACGAGCGCGGCATGCGCTCCGGAACACTGCCGACGCACCAGATCGTGGGCATGGGTGAAGCGTTCCGGCTTGCCCGTCTCGAGATGGAACGTGACAACGCGCGCATTCGCGGCCTGCGCGACCGCCTGTGGGCAGGGCTCTCGACGATCGACGAGGTCTATCTGAACGGCGACTTCGAGCAGCGTGTGCCGCACAACCTCAACGTCAGCTTCAACTTCGTCGAGGGCGAGAGTCTCATCATGGCGATCAAGGACGTTGCCGTCTCGTCGGGATCGGCGTGCACGTCGGCGTCGCTCGAGCCGTCGTACGTCTTGCGCGCGCTCGGACGCAGCGACGAGCTCGCGCACAGCTCGATCCGCTTCACCGTCGGGCGGTTCACGACGGCGGAGGAGATCGATTACACGATCGAACTCGTGCAGCGGAAGATCGCGAAGCTGCGCGAGTTGTCGCCGTTGTGGGAGATGCATCAGGAAGGCATCGATCTCGACACGGTACAGTGGGCGGCTCATTGATGGCGTACCACGCAAGGCTTCAGTAAGGAGATACGACATGGCATACAGCGACAAGGTACTGGATCACTACGAAAACCCGCGTAACGTCGGCTCGTTCGCCAAGAGCGAGGAGGGCGTTGGCACCGGCATGGTGGGTGCACCGGCGTGCGGCGACGTGATGAAGCTGCAGATCA
The DNA here is from genome assembly GCA_035696805.1 of Casimicrobiaceae bacterium. Classification (GTDB taxonomy): domain Bacteria; phylum Pseudomonadota; class Gammaproteobacteria; order Burkholderiales; family Casimicrobiaceae; genus VBCG01. The sequence continues at coordinate 2,537 of DASSEA010000367.1, read as the reverse complement.
AGGTCGGTGAGGACGGCGTCATCGAGGATGCCAAATTCAAGACGTACGGCTGCGGTTCGGCGATTGCATCGTCGTCGCTCGTTACCGAATGGGTGAAAGGCAAGACGCTCGATCAGGCGATGACGATTCGCAACACGCAGATCGCCGAGGAACTCGCGCTGCCCCCGGTCAAGATTCACTGCTCGATCCTGGCGGAGGACGCGATCAAGGCGGCGGTCGCCGACTACAAGTCGAAGCACGACGCGGGATCCGCGGCCGCAATGACGCTCGCCGCGGCAGACTGACCGGCGGGCCGACCGACAAAGCGACTCATCGTGGCCATCACACTGACCGAAAACGCGGCGAAACACGTTGCGGCGCACCTCGCGCGGCGGGGAAAGGGAGTCGGCCTTCGGCTGGGCGTCCGCACGTCCGGCTGCTCGGGCCTCGCCTACAAGCTCGAATACGCGGACGAGGTGCGGCCGGAGGATTCGCAATTCGAAAGCCACGGCGTCCGCGTCATCGTGGACCCGAAGAGCCTTCCGTATCTCGACGGCACCCAGCTCGATTTCGCGCGGGAAGGATTGAACGAGGGTTTCAAGTTCAACAATCCGAACGTGCAGGACGCGTGCGGGTGCGGTGAGTCGTTCAACGTCTGAGTTCGTGTCGCGCGCGCGCATCGCGCGCATTCGACTGATCGATTGAGGCGCGGCCGTCGCGACGCGGACGCGTGGTCCCGATGATCGATTTTTCGCGCAACCACTTCGAGCTGTTCGGCCTGCCTGCGCGGTATAGCGTCGACGCCGCCGCGCTCGAACGCGCCTACCGTGCGCTGCAGACGGACGTGCACCCCGACAGGCACGCCGCCGGCAGCGATGCCCAAAAACGCGCTGCGTCACAGGCGTCGGCGCGGGTCAACGAAGCGTACCGTGCGCTGCGCGATCCGGTTGAGCGCGCCGAATACCTGTTGCAATTGCAGGGCGTCGACACGGGTGCGAGTGCGCGCCTGCCGGTTGCTTTTCTCACCGAACAACTCGAGCGCCGCGAAGCGGCGGAGGATGCGACCGCTGCGCATGACGACGCGACGCTCGCACGCCTGCTGCGCGACGTGCGCGCCGACGCCGCGGCGCTGCAGGACGACGTCGAATCTGCCCTGGCCGCGCGCAACCTCGCCGTTGCGGCCGCGCGCGTGCGCGAGTTGCGCTTCCTGACGCGGCTGGCCGAGGATCTCGACACCCTCCACGCCGACGAGGTCGATACGTGACGCTGTTCCAGATCTCCGAGCCCGAGGCATCGCCGCCGCCGCACGAGGCGAAGCGCGCGATCGGCATCGACCTCGGGACGACGAACTCGCTCGTGGCGGCCGTGCGTCATGGGTTCGCCGTGGTCCTGCCGGACACCGAGGGCCGTCCGCTCGTCCCGTCGGTCGTCCGCTACGCCGAACACGGCGTGGACGTCGGATACGAGGCGCTTGCACGCGCGACGCGCGATCCTGCAAACACGATCGTTTCCGTGAAGCGGCTGATGGGCCGGGGCCTCGCCGATCTCGGCGACGATCGGCGTTATCCGTATCGCTTCGTCGAGGGCGAAGGCATCATCCGCATCGCCACGCGAGCGGGCATCCGTACGCCGGTCGAAATCTCCGCCGAGATCCTGAAGGCCCTCCGGCAACGTGCGGAAGCTTCGCTCGGCGGCCCCGTCGACGGTGCGGTGGTGACGGTTCCCGCGTACTTCGACGACGCTCAGCGCCAGGCAACGAAGGACGCCGCGACGCTTGCGGGCCTGCCCGTGCTGCGCCTGCTGAACGAACCTACGGCTGCCGCGATCGCCTACGGGCTCGACAACGCCAGCGAGGGCACGTATGCGGTGTTCGATCTGGGCGGCGGAACGTTCGACATCTCGATCCTGCGGCTTTCGCGCGGCGTGTTCGAAGTGCTCGCGACCAACGGCGACTCGGCGCTCGGCGGCGACGATTTCGATCATCGCGTGTTCTGCTGGGCGCTCGAGCAGGCGAAACTGCCACCGCTGTCGGCCGCCGATGCGCGCGAGTTGATGACGCGTGCGCGCGATGCGAAGGAAATGCTGACCGGTCACGACGCCGCCCCGATCGATGCGGAGCTGTCGGTCGGCGTCATCGACGCAACGCTCAGCGCCGCGACGTTCACCGAAATCTCGCGCACGCTCGTCGGCAAGACGCTCGCGCCGGTCAAGCGGGCGCTCCGCGACGCGCGTCTGACGCCGGCGGACATCACCGGCGTCGTCCTGGTCGGCGGTGCCACGCGGATGCCGCAGATCCGCCGCGCCGTCGCGGAGTTCTTCGGACAGCCGCCGCTCACGAACCTCAACCCGGACGAGGTCGTCGCACTCGGTGCCGCGATCCAGGCGAACAAGCTCGTCGGCAACCGCGAAGGCGACGATTGGCTGTTGCTCGACGTGATCCCTTTGTCGCTCGGAATCGAGACGATGGGTGGCCTCGCCGAAAAGATCGTCCCGCGCAATTCGACGATCCCGATCGCGCGCGCGCAGGAATTCACGACGTTCAAGGACGGACAGACCGC
>DASSEA010000366.1:0-5784 GCA_035696805.1 Casimicrobiaceae bacterium | reverse complement strand
TCGCGGGCAAAGGCGGCGTTCTCGGAGAACGCGTGTTCATCGTGGCGCCGAAACTCACCGCCGCGGGAATAGCGGACGCGGGCGCGCCGACGCGCGTCGACTTCGCGATCCGCTGACCGCGGGGGCGTCGGTAACGGTTGGCGGGTTCGAACGGGCGGCTGGCGTCGGGAGCGGCGAAGGTCACCGGCCCGCACGAACGGTGTCGAGGATCGCCTCCCCGCTCACCGTCACGGTGACCTCGCTCATGCCACCTTCGACGGCGACGGGCGCGCGTGCATCCGCGACGGCCGACGCGCGGTACATCGGCTGCGGACGTCCGAAATCGTTCGTTTGGATCATGATTCGCCCGGCACGCCAGCCGCCGGCGCCGAACCCCTGCGCAGCCGCCTGAGCGCGTTGTTGCCAGTTGCGTATTGCCTGCTGCGTCAGGGCGTCCTCGGCCGCCCGGCGGGTCGCCGCGCTGACGGAGAAGTTGAGCGAGGCGAGGACTAGGCCATCGTTCGACTGCAGTCTTGAAACGAGTCCCGCCAGCGCAGCGAAATCGGCGCCTTCGAGCGCAAGCGTTTGGGAGACGCGCCAGCGCGGCGGCTTGTTCGGCTCGGTGATCTGGAACGAACTGTAGCCCGCCGTCGATGCTTCGATTCCGGTAACGCTGCGCGCGCGCGACAGCGCACGCGCCATGCGGGAGTTGACTTCGCTCGCGGCCTGAGCGGCATCGGCATTGTCCGCTTCGGCGCGCAGGAATGCGTGCATCCGGTCGTTCGCGACGTTGCTGGTGGCTGATGAAGTCACCGTGACGATCGGCTGCGTCGGCACGACATCGATCGCGGTTTGTGCGGCCGCTACGCCGATGTGCGCGAGCAGCGCGATGGCGAGCGCCATCGATTGCAGACAGGTTCGATTCGAGCCTCGGCTCGTCACAGCGAGGGCCTCTCGCCGCGACGCGCCGGCAGCGCGAGAATCGCATCCCGGTTGGACCACGAGAAACAGCGTTCCGCCGCGGCGCGCCACGGCAGCCAGACATGGCGCGCGTGCTCGCGCGGCGCGAGCCGCACGGGGACCGGCTCCCCGACGTCGAGCGAAAAAACGTGCTCGGTATTGTGGGTCGTTCCCGGCGGATAGCGATGACGCCATTGCGGGAAGATTGCGTAGTCCTGCGATAGGTTCCAGTCGATCGCGCCGCCATAGGCGTCGGCGTCGATGCCGGTCTCCTCGAGCAGCTCGCGGTGCGCGGTTGCAGCGAGATCCTCCTCGTGTTCGCGGCTGCCGGTCACCGACTGCCAGTGCTCCGGAAAGTCGGCGCGCTCGAGCAACAGCACGTGGAGATCCGCCGTATGGACGAGCACGAGAACGGAGACCGGCTGCTTGTACGCGACGGCGATCACCGCACCTGTTGCAACGCCGTCAACCGACCAGCACCCAGAACGCGCGGTTGCGCTCGCGCCAGAACGAGGACGCTTCGGACAGTATTTCCTCGAGCGTTCCCCAGTCGTTCGGATGCGTCTTGCGGTAGTGCGTGGCGTGTCCGAGCCGGATCGCGCATCCGGTCTTGCCGATCCAGTCGCGATCTTCGAGCGAGTCGGCGAGCGCGTCGAAGTTGTTGCCGAAGTGCTCGGGCAGCTTGAGGCCCTTCGCGAGTTCATGGAACAGCGTCGGCTTGTCCTCGGCGTGCGCGAGATCGACGCAGAGATAGCGCAGTTTGGCGTGGCTCGCGGCGGCGGCGATCGTGTCCGGATGCCCGTGGTATTCGAGCACGCCCGCTTCGTCGAAGCGACTGAGGTCGGGTAGCTTCATTCGCGTATCCTCCGGAACGACGCGTAATGATCGTCGGTGTAATAGCATACTTCCGGCACGCGGCGCGGACCGCCGCACACGATTCGGCGCGCGCCGCGATTGTGCGCGCCGGGCGTGACGACCGTGTATTCGTGATAGAAGCCGCGCTTGCGATCAGGCAGCTGCCGTTCCCGATTGCCGAACGCGACGCCGTCGCGCTCGAAGCGAAACGGGCCGCCTGCGCGCACGCGCGCTAGCACGTCGCGCGCTTCCGACGGCAGCATCGCGACGGGAATTTCGGCGCGCTCGGCAATCGTCCCGCGCGCGAACGCCGTTGCGGGGAGCAGCGCAACCGAACCGCCGCAGACGAGTGCAGCCAACAGCATCGCAATGCGAACGACGTGAACGACGCGGCGCATCGCCGCAGTGTAACGGACTTCGAAATGGGACTTTGGGGTCAGAGCAATAAGTCGCGCGGTACAGATCGCGACATTTCGCAGCAGCCACCGCGCGAGTTATTGCTCTGACCCCAAAGTCAACCCCGAAGTCTAGCCCGCAGTCGGCCGCACGCGAATGTGCAGCTCGCGCAGCTGCGCTTCGGTTGCAGGCGCCGGCGTCTCGATCAGCAGGTCCTGCCCGCGCTGCGTTTTCGGAAATGCGATCACGTCGCGGATTGATTCCGCACCCGTCATCAGCGTGACGATGCGGTCGAGGCCGAACGCAATGCCGCCGTGCGGCGGCGCGCCATACTGCAGTGCGTCGAGCAGGAAGCCGAATTTGCGACGCTGGTCGTCGACGCTCATGCCGAGCGCTTCGAACACGCGCGCCTGCACGTCGGAACGATGGATGCGGACCGAGCCGCCGCCGATCTCCCAGCCGTTCAGCACCACGTCGTACGCCTTGGCGAGCGCATTCGCCGGGTCCGTCGAGAACAGCGTTTCGTGGGCATCCTTCGGCGCCGTGAACGGATGGTGCCGCGCCGCCCAGGCGCCGGTCGCCTCGTCCTGTTCGAACATCGGGAAGTCTACGAGCCACAGCGGCCGCCAGCCGTCCTCGACGAGCCCGCGATCATGGCCGACCTTCGCGCGCAGCGCGCCGAGCGTGTCGTTGACGATCTTCGCGCGATCGGCGCAGAAGAAAACGACGTCCCCGCTCGTTGCCTCGGTGCGCGTCAGGATCGTCTGCAGGACGTCGGCCGCCAGGAACTTGACGATCGGCGACTGCAGTCCCTCTTCGTTCGGCTTGCTCGCGTCGTTGACCTTGATGTACGCCAGGCCCTTTGCACCGTAAATCGTTGCGAACGCCGCGTAATCGTCGAGCTCCTTGCGCGTCATCGCGCCGCCACCGGGCACGCGCAGCGCCGCGACGCGGCCACTCGGAAGTTCGGCAGCGGCGCGAAAGACCTTGAAGTCCGCGCCGCGCATCACGTCGGTCAGTTCGGCAAGTCGAAGCGGTACGCGGAGGTCGGGCTTGTCCGATCCGTAATCGCGCATCGCGTCGGCATACGACAACAGCGGAAAGGGCTGCGGGAGTTCGACGCCGAGCGCGTCACGAAACATCACGCAGACCAGCTCCTCCATCATCGCGCGAATTTCGGTTTCGTCGAGGAACGACATTTCGATGTCGATCTGCGTGAACTCCGGCTGGCGGTCGGCGCGAAGGTCTTCGTCGCGAAAACATTTGACGATCTGGTAGTACCGGTCGAAGCCCGCCACCATCAGCATCTGCTTGAAGAGCTGCGGCGACTGGGGCAGCGCGTAGAACTGTCCATGATGCATGCGCGACGGCACGAGAAATTCGCGCGCGCCTTCGGGCGTCGACTTGTACAGAACGGGCGTTTCGATGTCGACGAAGCCGAGTTGGTCGAGATAGCGTCGCGCGGCCATCGCCGTGCGATAGCGGAGCAGCATGTTGCGTTGCATCTGCGGCCGACGCAGGTCGAGCACGCGATGCGTGAGGCGCACCGTCTCCGAGAGGTTCTCGTCATCGGGCTGGAACGGCGGCGGCGTCGACGCGTTCAGGATATCGATCGCCTGCGCGAGGACTTCGATTTCGCCGGACCCGAGATTCGCGTTGACCGTGCCCTCCGGTCGCGGACGCACGCGCCCGGTAACCGCGATGCAGTATTCGTTGCGGAGCTTTTCCGCCGTCGCGAAGGTTTCCGCGGTGTCGGGATCGCAGACGATCTGCAGCACACCCTCGCGGTCGCGCAGATCGATGAAAATGACGCCGCCGTGATCGCGCCGCCGATGCACCCAGCCCATCACGGAAACGGTCTGCCCGAGGTAGCGCCGGTCGATGCGGCCGCAATAGTCTGTGCGTTTCAAAACAACGTCTCCGACGATGTCGTCCAATGAGGGCGTGCGCGAGCGCGCGACCGGCGTACCCGGTCACGGCGGCTCGTCACGTCAATTTCGCAGTTCGGAAGCCGGACGCTCGGGCGTCGCGGTGGGAATGCCGCCCGCCAGCGGATCGCGCGCAGGCCGCGCGTGCGCACGCGGCGCCACGACACCCATCGAGATGATGTACTTCAACGCTTCGTCGACGGTCATGTCGAGTTCGCGCACCTGCGTGCGCGGAAGCATGAGGAAGTAGCCGCCGGTGGGGTTGGGCGTCGTCGGCACGTAGACGCTGACGTGCTCGCCGGGAAGATACGGCGCGACCGACGTCGCGGGCGTCCCGGTCTGGAACGCGATCGTCCAGCTGCCGGGCCGCGGGAATTCGACGAGCAGCGCCTTGCGAAACGCATTGCCCTTGCTCGACAGCAGCGTGTCGCTGACCTGCTTGACCGACGAATAGATCGACTTGACGAACGGGATGCGGCCGAGCACGGATTCCCACGCGCGGATCAGCCGCTGGCCCGCGAAGTTCGCGGCGATCACGCCGGTCAGCAGCAGGATCAGGAAGGCGACGACGACGCCGAGTCCCGGGATGTCGAAGCCGAGGACATTGCGCGGCTGCGCGCTTTCCGGCAGCACGATCAATACCTGATCGAGCGACGTCAGCAGGAAATGCAGCACCCAGATCGTGATGCCGAGCGGCACCCACACGAGGAGTCCGGCGATCAGGTAACGCTTCATCGCGCGTCAGGTATCGCTCTTGGTCGTCGACGTCGCTGCCGGTGTCTTGGACTCACTCGTCGCAGCCGGCTTGTCGGCGCTTTTCGTGTCGGATTTAGGCGCATCCGTTTTGGTGTCGCCGCCGCCCGCGGCGGCTGCGGCGCCATTGCCCGTCTTGGCCTCGTCGGTCGCGGGCTTCTCCTTGGTTGCGGACTTCGCGCCGCTGTTGCGGAAATCGGTCACGTACCAGCCGGAGCCCTTGAGCTGGAAACCGGCAGCGGACACGCGCTTGCGCAAATCCGCCTTGTGACACGCGGGACACTGCGTGAGCGGTGCATCGCTCAACTTCTGCAGCGCTTCGAGCTCGTGGCCGCAGGACGCACATCGGTACTCGTAGATCGGCATTCGCACTCTCTGTTCCCGCGCCGCAACGGAACGGAAACTTTTGAAATCAAACGATAAATTATAGCGCACTTCGATCGATCGCCGCACGTTCCGGCCATCCTGCGCTGCCTTCCATCGGGCGTCCGGAGGTTCCCGTATCCTTCACGCTTTGCGAAACACTCCGGCCACAGCCAATGAACGCTTACTGGATCTGGTGGATCCTCGCGACGCTCCTGATCGGCGCAGAGCTCCTTACGAACACGTTCTACCTGCTCGCCGTCGGCATTGCCTTCGTTTTCGGCGGCATCGCCGCGTGGGTGGGCGCTGAGATGCCGATGCAGCTCCTGACTGCGGGCGTGCTGGCCACCGTGGGGACCATCGCGGCGAACCGATGGCGCCGGCGCCACGGCGACGCGCCGAACCTCCCGGGACTCGATGTCGGCCACAGCGTCCGTGTCGAATCCTGGCAACCCGACGGCACGGCGCGCGTCGTGTATCGCGGCACGCGCTGGAACGGCGTGCTGGTGCAGCCCGAGACTCCGCGTCGACACACGATGTACATTGTGGC
>DASSEA010000365.1:0-6684 GCA_035696805.1 Casimicrobiaceae bacterium | reverse complement strand
CGCCACGGTGATGCGCGTGCCGCGGCGGACGCGTTCAGGCGCGCTGCGCACGTCGTTACGCTCGACCTCGTGAACCCGCGGGTCGCGCCGTCGCCGATCGAACCGCGCTCGACGCTCGCGACGTTCGACCCGGCCAACGGGAGGCTCACGTTGCGCGTGAGCTGCCAGACGCCGACCGGCCTCCGCGACGAACTCTGCGACCCGGTCCTCGGCATTCCCAAGGAACAGGTGCGCGTCGTCGTCGGCGACGTCGGCGGCGGCTTCGGCATGAAGACCGCGCTCTATCCGGAAGACGTCGTCGTCGCATTCGCCGCACGCAAGCTCGATCGACCCGTGCGCTTCACTGCGGAGCGCATCGAGGAATTCCTTGCGGCGAGTCATGGCCGCGACCTCGTCAGCAAGGCCGAGCTTGCGCTCGACGCGGACGGGCGCATCCTGGCGTTGCGTGTCGCCTCGCTCGCCAACGTCGGCGCGTATGCGACGCCGGCCGGCGTCGTCATCCAGCTCTTGATCGGTCCCTGGGTCTCGACCAGCGTCTACGACATCACGACGATCGACATCGGCATCAAGGCGGTCCTCACGCATACGCTGCCCGTCGGACCGTACCGAGGTGCCGGCCGCCCGGAAGCGATCTACATCATCGAGCGGCTGATGGACGAAGCCGCGCGCGTGACCGGTGTCGATCGCATCGAACTTCGCCGGCGCAACATGATTCGCCCGGAGCAGATGCCTTACACGAATCCGATGGACAAGACGTACGACAGCGGGCAGTTCGAGAAAGTGATGGACGGCGCGCTCGCGCTCGCCGACTGGAACGGGTTTGGCGCGCGCGCCGAGGCGTCGAAGCAACGCGGTCGCTGGCGAGGGCAGGGCATCGCGACGTTCCTTGAATGGACCGGCGCCGACGTGTTCGAGGAGACCGTCGACGTCATGGTGAGCGGTGCGGGCCGCATCGAGATTTTCACCGCGGCGCAGCCGATGGGGCAGAGCCTCGCGACGACGTTCACGCAACTCGCGGTCGACGTATTCGGTGTGCCGGCGGAAGCGATCGACGTGCGCTTCGGCGATACCGATCGCGCCACGGGCTTCGGGAGCGCAGGCTCCCGCTCGCTGTTCGTCGTCGGGTCCGCGGTCCGCATCGCATCGGAGCGGACGCTTGCCAAAGCGCAGGAGCTCGCGGCCGGGGCACTCGAATCCGCGGCGAGCGATCTCGAATACCGCGACGGCGCATTCGTCATCGCCGGCACCGACCGTCGCATCGGCCTCTTCGAGCTCGCGCAACGCCAGGCGGATGCGCGCATCGATCTGCAGTCGACGAGTTCGGTCGGTGCGGCAAGCTGGCCCAACGGCTGCCACATCTGCGAGATCGAGATCGATCCCGACACCGGCGCGATCGAACTGGATCGTTACTGGTCCGTGAACGACGTGGGCCGCGTCGTGAACCCGATGGTCGTCATCGGACAGCTGGAAGGCGGCGCTGCACAGGGCATCGGGCAGGCGCTGTGCGAGCGGTTCGTCTACGACAGGGACTCCGGGCAGGCGCAGACCGCGAGCTTTTCCGACTACGCGATCCCGCACGCATCGATGCTGCGACACTTCGAAATGACGATGGACGAGTCCACGCCGTGCCTCACCAACCCCATGGGCGTCAAAGGCGTCGGCGAGCTCGGCACCATCGGCGCGACGCCCGCGGTCGTGAACGCGGTCGCGGACGCGCTCGCCAGAAATGGCTCCGCCGCGAGAACGCGCGCGTTGCAAATGCCGCTGACAGCCGAACGCGTCTGGCAGGCGATGCGAGCCTGAGCGCGATCACTCAATCCACAGGATGGAAAGCGATGTGCAGGAACATCCGAACGCTCTTCAATTTCGAGCCGCCCGCGACCGACGAAGAAGTGCGCGCAGCGGCGTTGCAGTTCGTGCGCAAGGTGAGCGGCTTCAACAGCCCGTCGAAAGCGAACCGCGCTGCGTTCGAGCGTGCGCTCGACGAGATCACGGCAGCCTCCCGCACGCTGGTCGATTCACTGGTCACGACGGCAGAGCCGCGCGATCGCGAGCTGGAGCGCGCCCGCGCGCGCGAGCGATCCGCCAGCCGCTACCTATCGCTCGCCTGATGCAAGCGCCTGCGTCCGCCCGTTATTCGCCGGCGCGGCCGCGAGCACTGCTGTTGTACGATCCGCTTGACGCCACGCCCGGCCTGCCCGGGCGCGCGACCCACTCACGCAGGAGCGCCCCGTGATCCACTGTGTATTGCACGACCCCGACGACTCGGTCGCCGTCGTCGTCGTCGAAGGCATCAAGGCCGGCACCGCCCTGACCGGCCTCATTCTGGACGAGGACCGCACGATCGAGCTCGAATGCCGTCAGGACATTCCCATCGGCCACAAGGTCGCACTGAAGGACATGGCGATCGGCGACACCGTCATCAAATACGGCGTCGACATCGGGAAGGTCGTGCAGCCCATTCGCAAGGGCGAGCATGCGCACGTTCACAACATCAAGACGAAACGCTGGTAGCGATGAAAGAAACATTCCTGGGTTACCGCCGTGAAAACGGCCGCGTCGGTGTACGCAACCATGTGATCGTCCTTCCTGTCGACGACCTGTCGAACGCGGCGGCCGAGGCCGTCGCGAACAACATCAAGGGGACGCTGGCGATCCCGCATCCCTACGGGCGACTGCAGTTCGGCGCCGACCTCGAGCTGCATTTCCGTACGCTGATCGGGACGGGCAGCAACCCGAACGTCGCGGCCGTCGTCGTGATCGGCATCGAGGACCAGTGGACGAAGAAGGTCGCCGACGGCATTGCCGCGACCGGCAAGCCGGTGCAGGGGTTCGGTATCGAGCTGCACGGCGACCACGACACGATCATGCGGGCGTCGAAGTCGGCGCGCGAATACGTCCAGTGGGCGAGCGAGCTCGGTCGCAGCGAATGTGCGCTGCGCGAGCTGTGGGTGTCGACCAAATGCGGTGAATCCGATACGACGTCGGGGTGTGGCTCCAATCCGACGGTCGGTGATGCGTTCGACAAGCTCTACGCTGCGGGCTGCACGCTCGTCTTCGGCGAAACGACCGAATTGACGGGCGGCGAGCAGATCGTCGCGGCACGCTGCCGCAACGACCAGGTCCGCGCCGATTTCATGCGCGTGTTCGATCGCTACCAGGACGTCATCAATCGTCACAAGACGTCCGATCTGTCGGACTCGCAGCCTACGAAGGGCAACATCGCCGGCGGGCTCACGACGATCGAGGAGAAGGCGCTCGGCAACATCCAGAAGATCGGGCGCAAGTGCACGATCGACGGCGTCCTCGACAAGGCCGAAACGCCGACGCACGCGGGCCTGTGGTTCATGGACAGCTCGTCTGCAGCCGCGGAAATGGTGACGCTCTGTGCAGCCGCCGGCTACGTCGTCCATTTCTTTCCCACCGGCCAGGGCAACGTGATCGGCAATCCGGTGCTGCCCGTCATCAAGATCTGCGCGAACCCCCGTACCGTGCGCACGATGAGCGAGCACGTCGATGTCGATACGTCGGGCTTGCTGCAGCGCGAAATCACGATGGACCAGGCCGGTGACAAGCTGATCGACATGATGTTCCGCACCGCCAGCGGCCGCCTCACCGCAGCCGAGGCGCTCGGGCATCGCGAGTTCGTGCTGACCAGGCTCTACGAGAGCGCCTGACAGGCGCCGCGTGGCGAATCGCAGGTCGCGTTCGCCCAGGACAAGGCCACTGAGGAGGGTGATACCCCGATGATTACCAAGCGAGAAGGCGTCCTGGCCAGCGTTCGATCAGCGCTGATTGCGTTCGTTGCGCTGGGGGCGTGCGTAGCGTTGCCCGCGGCCCATGCGGAGATGAGCGAGATCCACGTGTCGCGGCAATACGGCATCAGCTATCTGCCGCTGATGCTGATGGAAGATCAGAAGCTCCTCGAAAAACACGCGAAGGCCGCCGGTGTCGACGTCAAGGTCGAATGGTCGAAATTCGCGAGCGGCGCCGTGATGAACGACGCCCTGCTGTCGGGCAACCTGCAATTCGCATCCGGCGGCGTCGGTCCGTTCACGACGCTGTGGGCGAAGACGCGCGGCACGCTCGACGTCAAGGCGACGTCCGCGATCAACTCGATGCCGCTGTTCCTCGTGACGCGCAATCCCAACGTCAAGACGCTGAAGGATTTCACCGACAAGGACAAGATCGCGCTGCCTGCCGTGAAGGTATCGATCCAGGCGGTCACGCTGCAGATGGCAGCCGAGAAGGCGTTCGGAGAGGGCCAGCAAAACAAGCTCGACCACCTGACGGTGTCGATGGCGCATCCGGATGCGGAAACGGCATTGCTGTCGGGGCAATCCGAGGTCACCGCGCATCTCGGTTCGCCGCCGTTCCAGTACCAGGAGCTCGAGAAGGGTATGCACAAGGTGTTCAGCTCGTACGACGTGCTCGGCGGTCCCGCAACGTTCAACGTCGTGTGGACGACGAAGAAATTCCACGACGAGAATCCGAAGCTTTACGCGGCGTTCATGGCAGCGCTCGACGAGGCGACGGCTGCGATCAACCGCGACAAGCGCGCGGCGGCAGAGGCCTACCTGCGCATCTCGAAGGACAAGGACAGCCTCGACGACATCGTCAAGATGCTGAACGATCCGGCGATCGTTTACACGACGACTCCGAACAACGTGATGAAGTACGTCAACTTCATGTACAAGGTCGGGTCGATCAAGGTCAAGCCGGATTCGTGGAAGGAAATGTTCTTCCCCAACGCGCACGGTCTGTCCGGAAGCTGAGGAACCTCTGAGCAGGCGTTCAGAGGTTCCTTGATGCCGGGCAGCCGCGCGACGCTGGATCTTCCCGATCTGGCGGCGATCCGCGACGCCGCGGCGCGCATCGCGCCGCACGTCCACGCTACGCCGGTGATGACGTGCGCTGCGATCGACGCCGAGGTCGGGGCGTCGCTGTTCTTCAAATGCGAGCACCTGCAGCGCGTCGGGGCGTTCAAGGCGCGCGGCGCGTGCAATGCGGTGTTCTCGCTCGGCGCCGATGCGGCGAAGCGGGGCGTCGTCACGCATTCATCGGGCAATCACGGTGCAGCGCTCGCCTATGCGGCGAAGCGACGTGGCATTCCCGCCTGGGTGATCATGCCGGACAACGCGCCTGCGGTGAAGCAGGCGAACGTCCGGCGTTTCGGTGCCACCGTGCGCTTGTGCGCGCCGACCGTCGATGCCCGCGAGGCGGCATGCGACGAGGTCGCCCGTCAGACCGGCGCCACGCTGATCCATCCGTTCGACGACGCGCGCGTCATCGCGGGGCAGGCAACCGCTGCGCTCGAACTCGTCGAAGCGATCGACGCGCTCGATGTCGTAATCGCGCCGTGCGGCGGCGGCGGGCTGCTGTCGGGAACGTCGATCGCCGCGACATCCCTCGATCGGGATATCACGGTCCTCGGAGCCGAGCCGGCGAACGCCGACGACGCCGCGCGGAGCTTCGTGGCGGGCTCGCTGCAGCCGCTCGCAGCGACGACGACGATCGCCGACGGCCTGCGCACGACACTGTCGACGCGCACGCTGAGCGCGATTCGCGCGCATGTCCGCGGCTTCGGCACCTGTACCGAAGGGGGCATCGTCCGCGCGATGCGGATGCTGTTCGAGCGCATGAAACAGGTCGTCGAGCCGTCGGGCGCGGTCCCGCTCGCCTGCCTGCTGGAACGCTCGCTCGACGTCGCGGGCAACCGCGTCGGCATCATCGTCAGCGGCGGCAACGTCGATCTCGATCGCTTGCCGTGGAACGCATGAGCACCGCCGGGATGGCGCAACGCAAGTCGAACCTCGCCGGCACGGCCGAGCCGCTGCTCTCCGTTCGCGGCGTCACGCTGCAGTACAAGACGAAGGATCATCTCGTCACTGCAACGTATCGCGTCGACTTCGACGTGCATCGGTCGGACCGCTTCATCCTGCTGGGCCCGTCGGGCTGCGGCAAGTCGACGCTGCTGAAGGCGGTCGGCGGTTACCTGAAGCCTGTCGAGGGCGAGATCCGGTTGAAGGGCGCGGCCGTGGCGCGTCCGGGTCCCGACCGGATGATGGTGTTCCAGGAGTTCGACCAGTTGCTCCCGTGGCGAACCGTCAAGGAGAACGTGATGTTTCCGCTGCAGGCCAGCGGGCGCCTTGGTCGCGCCGCGGCGCAGGAGAAAGCGCTCGACTACATTGCGAAAGTGAACCTGACGGCGTTCGCGGACAGCTTTCCGCACACGCTTTCGGGCGGCATGAAGCAGCGCGTCGCCATCGCGCGCGGCATGGCGATGGAACCCGACATCCTGTTGATGGACGAGCCGTTTGCCGCGCTGGATGCGCTGACGCGGCGCAAGATGCAGGACGAGCTCCTCGCGTTGTGGGATGGCACGCGGTTCACCGTGCTGTTCGTCACGCACTCGATTCCGGAGGCGATCAAAATCGGCAGCCGGATCCTGCTGTTGTCGCCGCATCCCGGGCAGGTCAAGGCCGAGCTCGACAGCTTGCCGAGAGGCGCGAGCGGTGCCGACGTCACCGCGCTCGAGCAGCGGATTCACGCGATGCTGTTTGCCGATTCCGTCGAAGAGGCCGTGCCCGAGCGGGCCGGCGCGCACGCGTGAGTGCCATCGTCGATCCGCCGGTCGCACGGCCGGAGATCATTCACGAGCCGATCGCATCGAGCGCGTTCGGA
>DASSEA010000364.1:0-2489 GCA_035696805.1 Casimicrobiaceae bacterium | reverse complement strand
GCTGCTCGACGTGCTCCTGAACGCCGCCGCGCGCAAGCTGAACGTCGCCGCCGATGACATCGAGTGGCTCGGCGAAGGCTGTCGCGTGAAAGGCTCCGACCGCGGCCTCGACTTTGCGTCGGTGGTGACGGCAGCACTCGCCGACAGCGGGACGGTGACGGTCAAGGGACCGTGGTCGACGCCGCCCGAGACGCAGGGCGGTCGATTCCGGGGCGCCGCCGTGGGATCGACGGCGGGCTTTTCATACGCGGCGCAGGTGGTCGAGGTCGCGGTCGACGAAGACACCGGCGCGGTCAGCGTCGAGCGCGTATGGGTCGCGCACGACTGCGGCTTCGCGATCAATCCGCTCGCCGTGACCGGACAGGTCCAGGGCGGCGTCTGGATGGGCATGGGCCAGGCGCTGCAGGAGGAAACGCAGTACCACGAGGGTCTCGCGCTGCGTCCGAATTTCCTCGATTACCGCATACCGACGATCGCCGAGTCGCCGCCGATCGACGTGCATCTCGTCGAAAGCCGCGACCCGCTCGGGCCGTTTGGCGCCAAGGAAGCGAGCGAAGGCGCGCTGCACGGCTTTCCGCCCGCCCTGACCAACGCGATCGCCGATGCGATCGGCGTGCGACTGAACGCGTTGCCGGCGACGCCCGATCGCGTGCTCGATGCGATTCACGAACAACGTCGCGCCGATCGCCTCGCCGCGGCGCGCACGCGAAGGAACTGACATGGACGGGTTGCCGAGGTTCGACCTGGCGCGCCCGACGAATCTCGTCGATGCCTGCGCGCTGCTCTCGACACCGGGTGCCCGCATCGTCGCGGGCGGTACCGACCTCGTCCCGAACCTGCGGCGCGGGCTCGAGCAGCCGGCGACGCTCGTCGACATCAGCGGCATTGCCGCGCTCGCGTCGCTGGCACTCGATTGCAACCCCCGCACGATCGGCGCGGGCGTGACGCTCGCCGCGCTCGCCGCGGATCCGCGCGTCGCGCTCGAGTATCCGGCGCTTGCGCAAGCGGCGGCAAGCGTCGCAGCACCCGCGCACCGCAATGCAGCGACGGTCGGCGGCAATCTCTGCGTCGATACGCGCTGCGTGTTCTACAACCAGAGCGCGTGGTGGCGCGCGGCCAACCACTTCTGCCTGAAGCGCGGCGGCGACACGTGTCACGTCGCGCCGCAGGGCGCGCGCTGTCACGCAGCGTTTTCCGGCGATCTTGCGCCGGCGCTGATCGCACTCGATGCCGACGTCGACGTGAGGAACGCGTCGGGCCTGCGGCGCGTCAAGCTCGTCGATCTGTATCGCGACGACGGCGCCGCGCATCTGACGCTCCGTGCCGACGAAATGTTGATTGCCGTCCTGCTTCCGGCGGCTGCGCGCGGCAGCGTTTCGGGCTATCGCAAGGCGCGCGTGCGCGGCGCCATCGACTTTCCGTTGGCAGGTGTTGCGATGGCCCTGACGCGCGACGGTGCGCGCATCGCCGCGTTGCGCGTCGCGCTCACCGGCACGAATTCGCAACCGCTGCTGCTTGCCGGCACCGATGCACTGATCGGGCGCGCCGTCGACGACGCCGCGCTTGCGACACTCGGCAAGCTGGTCGCGAAGCAGGTGAGCCCGATGCGGACGACGGCGACCGCGTCCAATTACCGCCGGCAGGTCGCGTCGGCGCTCGCGCAGCGGTTGTTGCGCGAACTCGCGGCCTGAGGCGGTTCGCCATGTACCGGATCGCCCGCCGCGAGCAGTTCTCGGAGAACGCGTTCCTGTGGGAGATCGACGCGCCGGACGTCGCGCAGGCGGCGGAGCCGGGTCACTTCGTCATGCTGCGCCTCAACGACGGTGGCGAGCGCATCCCGCTGACGGTCGCCGACTTCGATCGGCAGCGCGGCACCGTAACCGTCGTCGTGCAGGCGCTGGGCAAGACGACGCTCGCGATGCGCGACGATTACGCCGAAGGCGATGCGTTCGACGACTTCGTTGGGCCGCTCGGATTGCCCCAGCATGTGGGAAACGTCGGTCACGTCGTGCTCGTCGGCGGCGGACTGGGCGTGGCGCCCGTCTTCCCGCAATTGCGGGCCTTCAAGGAGGCCGGCAATCGGACGACGTGCATCGTCGGCTTTCGCAGCGCGGACCTCGTGTTCTGGCGGGAACGGCTCGCCCAATGGAGCGACGAACTGATCGTCTGCACCGACGACGGCAGTGCGGGCCGACCCGGTTTCGTCACCGCCGCGCTCGGCGAGCTGCTCGCGCGCGAGCGCCCCGATCTCGTCGTCGCCATCGGGCCGATGCCGATGATGCAGGCGTGCGCGGAAACGACGCGGCCCTACGGCGTGAAGACGCTCGTGTCGCTCAACACGGTGATGGTCGACGGGACGGGCATGTGCGGCTCGTGCCGCGTCACCGTCGGCGGCACCGTCAAGTTCGCCTGCGTCGACGGTCCCGATTTCGACGCGCACCAGATCGACTTCCCGGAGTTGATCGCGCGCCAGAAGCGCTTCCAGCGCG
>DASSEA010000363.1:0-7238 GCA_035696805.1 Casimicrobiaceae bacterium | reverse complement strand
GAACTCGCAATCGCGACGGGGACCGTCGCAGCGGCAGGACTCGGCGTCGTCGTCGGCTCGCTTGCCATCCGCCGCCAGGGCATCTACTTCGCGATGATCACCCTCGCCGTCGCGCAGATGATCTATTTCTTCTATCTGCAGACGCCGTTCACGCACGGCGAGGATGGGATCCAGGGCGTTCCGCGCGGCGTGCTGTTCGGCGTGTTCGACCTGTCGAAGATCCTGACGATGTACTACGTCGTTCTCGTCGTCTTCCTCGCCGGCTTCCTCTTCATCTACCGCGTCATTCACTCGCCGTTCGGCCAGGTGCTGAAGGCGATTCGCGAGAACGAGCCGCGCGCCATCTCGCTCGGCTACGACGCGGACCGCTACAAGCTGATCGCGTTCATCCTGTCGGCAGCGCTCGCAGGTCTCGCCGGCGCGGTCAAGGCCATCGTGTTCCAGCTCGCGTCGCTCACCGATGTCCACTGGACGATGTCCGGTGAGGTCGTGCTGATGACGTTGCTCGGCGGCATGGGGACGATCTTCGGGCCGGTCGTCGGCGCGTTCTTCATCATCGCGCTGGAAAGCTATCTCGCGGGTTTCGGCGAGTGGGTCACCGTGATTACCGGCGTCATTTTCGTTGTCTGCGTGCTCGCGTTTCGCCGCGGCATCGTCGGCGAGCTGGCCGCGTGGTGGGCAAAAGTCCGGGGCTGACCCACGGGTGCGTCGCGTTTGCAGTCGGCGTCGCGGTCTCCGGCGTCGCGGCGGCACCGGCGCCGACATGGCTCGTCGATGGCAGTTGTCGTGATGGTCAGACGCAGGGCCGCTACGAGTTGCGTGACGGCAACGGCGGTCTGCGCGTCGTCGGCGCGTTCAATCTGGGTCGGCGCACCGGCTCGTTCATCTTCTGGACTGCCGCTGGCGCGCGCATCGCCCATATTCCCTACGACGATGATGCGCGTAATGGCACGCTCGCAACGTGGTACGAGACGCGCGGCAGCGACCGTGAGCCGTCGCGGCGGTTCGAGTCCGCGTGGCGGCGCGGTGTGCGCGACGGGCTGACGCGGACGTGGTATGCGAACGGGCAGCGCCGCACCGAAACGGAGTACGTAGAGTGGCGGGTCGTGACCACAATCGGCTGGACGAACGCCGGCGAGCGCGTCAGCGATTCCGCGGCGCGCGACATCGCGGCGCGCGACGCCACCGCTGCCGACGCCGAGTACGCCGAGCTCGAGGCGCTGGTGCGCGAGCATTTGCCGCGCTGCGACTGACATCGCGGTCAGCGCAATAAGGATCATGACGACCCGTTCCACGTTCGACGCAATCGCCGCGCGCGTCGCGCATACGGTCGACGACGCGGACCACGCGCTCGTCACGCTCGCCGCTCGCGCGGCGGGCGCGTCCGTCGTGTTGATCGGCGAGGCATCGCACGGGACGCACGAGTTCTATGCGACGCGCGCCGCGCTGACCCAGCGCCTGATTCGCGACCACGACTTTCGTGCCGTCGCGCTCGAAGCCGACTGGCCCGACACGTTCCGCGCTCATCGCTATGTCACCGGCCGCAGCGACGACACCGATGCCGCCAGTGCGCTGGCGGATTTTCGGCGTTTCCCTGCCTGGATGTGGCGCAATGTCGTCATGCGCGACTTCGTCGAGTGGCTCGCCGCGTTCAACCGCGGACGCGATCGCGCGGACAAGGCGGGATTGTTCGGCCTCGACCTCTACAGTCTCCACGCGTCGATCGAGGCCGTCCTCGCCTACCTCGACCGGGCCGATCCGGCGGCCGCGGCTCGCGCCCGTGCGCGTTATCGCTGCTTCGAGTACTTCGGCGACAGTGCTCAGGGCTACGGCTTTGCCGTCCAGCACGGCGCCGACTCGTGCGAGGACGAAGCGGTCGCGCAACTCGTCGATCTGCGCCGCCAGTCGCTGCGGCTGCCGCTCGCAGGCGGGCAGGCTGCGGACGAAGAGTTCTTCTCCGCCGAACAAAACGCGCGCCTCGTGATGAATGCGGAGCGCTACTACCGGGCGTTGTACCGCGGGCGCGAGTCGACGTGGAACCTCCGCGACACGCACATGGCGGAAACGCTCGACGCGTTGCGGGAGCGCATGCCTGGCGCATCCGGCGGCGTCGTCGTCTGGGCGCACAACTCGCACCTCGGCGATGCGCGCGCCACCGACATGAACCGCCGCGGCGAAGTCAACCTCGGCCAACTCGCGCGCGAACGCTACGGGCGCAACGCATTCTCGATCGGCTTTTCGACGTACGACGGCACCGTCACGGCCGCCGACGACTGGGATGCGCCGATGGACCGCAAGCGCCTCCGGCCCGCTCTCGCTGGCAGCTACGAGCGCAGCTTTCATGACGTCGGGATCGCGAAGTTCTGGCTCGACCTGCACGATCCCGACGTTGCGCAAGCGCTCCGGGGACCGCTGCTCCAGCGGGCGGTCGGCGTGATCTATCGACCGCGTACCGAGCGCTGGAGCCATTACTTCGACGCCGAGTTGCCGCGCCAATTCGACGTCATGATCCACCTCGACCGCACCAAGGCGCTCGAGCCGCTCGATCGCTCCGCGGGCTGGGACGAGGGCGAGCCCCCGGAGACCTGGCCGACGGCGCTTTGACGCGTCGTCGCCTTCGCGCTAGATTGCGCGGTCGCAGCAGGCGTCCACCAAGAGGCGCGGCGGCGTTTCCGCCCACAGTCGAGGTCCTCATGTCCCGTTCGTTCATGCACCGCTTGCTGGGCGCGCTGGCGTTCGCCATCGCGCTCGTCGCTGTCCCGGCGTCCGGCCAGGAGCTGAAGATCGCCGTCGCCGCGGACGTCACGTCGATCGATCCGCACTTCTTCAACCTGTTCCCGAACAACAACGTCGCCGAGCACATCTTCGACAAGCTCGTGCAGATGGATCCCGACTCGAAGATGATTCCCGGGCTCGCGACGTCGTGGAAGCCGATCGACGACAAGACGTGGGAGTTCAAGCTGCGCAAGGGCGTCAAGTTCCACGACGGCACCGAGCTCACCGCCGACGACGTCGTGTTCTCGATCGACCGCGTGCCGCAGGTGCCGAACAGTCCGGGACCGTTTTCCGCGTACACGAAGGCGATCATCGCGAAGGAAATCGTCGATCCCTACACGATCCGCTTCAAGACCGCGGCGCCGCATCCGCTGATGCCGAACGACCTGTCGACGATCTACATCGTTTCGAAGAAGGTCGCGACGGGTGCGTCGACCGAAGATTTCAACTCGGGCAAGGCAGCGATCGGCAGCGGCCGCTACAAGTTCGTCCGCTACGCCAACGGCGATCGCGTCGAGCTCGTCCGCAACGATGCGTACTGGGGCGAGAAGCCGTACTGGCAGAAAGTGACGTTCCGGATCATCAAGAACGAGGCAGCGCGCGTGGCGGCGCTCCTGTCAGGCGACGTCGATGCGATCGAGCAGCCGCCTACCGCCGACCTCGCGCGCATCAAGGCGGACCCGCGCTTCACGGTCACGTCGAAGATCTCGCACCGCGTCATCTATTTCAACTTCGACCATCTCGAGCGGTCGAGCCCGTTCATCACGGCGAAGGATGGCAAACCGCTCGCGAAGAATCCGTTGGTCGACCCGCGCGTCCGCCACGCGATCTCGAAGGCGATCAACCGTCAGGCCATCGCCGACCGCGTCATGGAAGGGCAGGCGATTCCTTCCGGCCAGCTCGTCTCCGACAAGCTGTTCGGCAACGTGCCGGGGCTCAAGGCCGACGCCTACGATCCCGAAGGCGCGAAGAAGCTGCTCGCGCAGGCGGGGTATCCCGACGGCTTCAACCTGACGATCCACGGTCCCGCCGGCCGCTACGTCAACGACGAGAAGATCGTGCAGGCGGTCGCGCAGATGCTGACGCGCGTCGGCATCAACTCCAAGGTCGAGACCGCGCCGATGGGTCCGTACTCCGGTCGCGCGAGCAAGCAGGAATTCAGTTTCCACCTGGTGGGCTGGGGCGCGTCGACCGGCGAGGCGTCGTCCCCGCTGCGCTCGCTCCTTGCGACGTTCAATCGCGACAAGGGACTCGGTGCCGTCAACTGGGGCCGGTACAGCAACGTCAAGGTCGATTACCTGATCGAGCAGGCGCTGCAGCAGGTCGACGACGAGAATCGCCGGACGATGCTGCAGCGTGCGACGGAGCTCGCCATGTCGGACCTCGGCCTGATGCCCGTGCATTTCCAGTTCACGATCTGGGCGACGAAGAAGAACGTGCAGTACACGCCGCGCACCGACGAGTACACGCTCGCGTTCCAATTTCGGCCGACCGCCAAACAACCGTGAACCCTTCGGACGAAAGTACAGCCCTACTTTCGTCCGGGCAATCACCGCCGAATCGCCGGCGAAGCCGGTCGATTCGGCGCGGTAACGGCTAGACTCGGTGCTCGTATTCGTAATTCGCAGGAGCTTGCAAAGCGTCGTCGTGCTGCTCGTGATGTCGCTGCTCGTGTTCGTCGGCGTCTATGCAGTCGGCAACCCGATCGACATCCTGATCAATCCGCAGGCCGATCAGATCGACCGCGAGCGCGCGATCGCCGCACTGGGTCTCGACAAGCCGCTGCCCGAGCAATACCTGAGCTTTCTCTCGGGCGCGTTCCACGGCGATCTCGGCCGCTCTTTCGTGCACGCGACGTCTGCGCTGGGCCTGATCCTCGAACGGATGCCTGCGACGCTCGAACTCGCGGCGGCCGCGATGCTGATCGCGATCGTCCTCGGGATTCCGCTCGGCTTGTGGGCGGGATTGCGCCCGAACGGCATCGCGGGACGAACGATCATGGCCGGATCGATCCTCGGGTTTTCGCTGCCGACGTTCTGGGTGGGCCTGATGCTGATCATGGTGTTCTCGGTGATCCTCGGCTGGCTCCCGTCGAACGGACGCGGGCCGACCGTCGACGTGCTCGGCGTCCCGGTGTCGTTCCTGTCGCTCGAGGGCTGGCGCCATCTCGTCCTGCCCGCGACGAACCTGGCGCTCTTCAACGTCGCATTGTTGATCCGGCTGACGCGCTCCGGCGCGCACGAGGCGCTGCTGCAGGATTACGTGAAGTTCGCGCGCGCCAAGGGATTGACGAATCTCCGCGTCATCGGTGTGCATGTGCTGCGCAACATCCTGATCCCGATCGTCACGGTGATCGGTCTGCAGTTCGGCGCGCTGATCGCGTTTGCGATCGTCACCGAGAGCGTCTTCGCGTGGCCGGGCATGGGCAAGCTGCTGATCGACTCGATCAACCTGCTCGACCGCCCGGTGATCGTCGCGTACCTGCTCGTCATCGTCACGTTCTTCATCGTCATCAACCTGCTGGTCGACATCCTCTATTCGGTGCTCGATCCGCGGGTGAGACTGTCAGAGGCAGGAACGTGAATCCGCTGATCAGCGAGGTGCGGCGGCGGCAGGCTTCGGTACGCCGTACATGAGCACGCCGATCGAGGCAACGCCACTCGTCGCATCACCGTCGCGCGAAGCGGCGTCGCCGTTACGGCGGATCGCGAGCGACTTCATCGCCAATCCCATTGCCGTCGGCGGGCTCGCGCTGCTGGCGCTGGTCGTCGCCGCCGCGATCTTCGCACCGCTCATTTCGCCCCAGAACCCGTACGACCTCGCGCAGATCGACATCGTCGACAGCAAGCTGCCGCCCGGGTCACCCGCGTCGGCGGGCGGCACGTTCTGGCTCGGCACCGACGATCAGGGCCGCGACATGCTGTCGGCGATTTTCTACGGTTTGCGCATCTCGCTCGCCGTCGGCGTGATCAGCACGGTGCTCGCGCTCGTCATCGGCCTCGCCGCAGGCCTTGCTGCCGCGTATTTCGGCGGGCGCCTCGAAATGCTGATCATGCGCATCGTCGACATCCAGCTGTCGTTTCCGTCGATCCTGATCGCGCTGATCCTGATCGCCGTGCTCGGCCAGGGAACGGGCAAGGTGATCACCGCGCTCGTCACCGTGCAATGGGCGTATTACGCACGCACCGTGCGTTCCGCGGCGCTGGTCGAGAAGCGCAAGGAATACATCGAGGCCGCGCACTGCCTCGCGCTGTCGCCGGCGCGCATCGTGTTCCGGCACCTGCTGCCGAATTGCCTGCCGCCGATGATCGTCGTCGCGACCGTGCAGGTCGCCGCCGCGATTGCACTCGAGGCGACGCTGTCGTTCCTCGGCCTCGGCTTGCCGATCACGGAGCCCTCGCTCGGCCTGCTGATTGCCAACGGCTATCAGTACCTGCTCTCGGGCAAGTACTGGATCAGTTTCTTTCCCGGTCTCGCGCTGCTCTTGACGATCGTCAGCATCAATCTCGTCGCCGACCAGTTGCGCGACGTGCTGAACCCGCGACTGCAACGGTGATCGATCCGTGGTCGTCCGCAGCGACTGAAGGACCGGGGCGTGGCTGAGCCGGTGTTGGCTGTCGAAGGACTGCGCACGCATTTCTTCACCAAGCAGGGCGTCGTGAAGGCCGTCGACGACGTGTCGTTCAGCGTCGATCGCGGCGAAGTACTCGGTCTCGTCGGCGAATCCGGTTCGGGAAAGTCCATGACCGGTTACTCGATCATGGGACTGATCGATCCGCCGGGGCGCGTCGTCGACGGCAGGATGCGGCTGAACGGCACCGACCTGCGCGCGCTGTCACCGGAAGGGTTGCGGCGGATCCGCGGCAATCGCGTCGCGATGATCTTCCAGGATCCGATGATGACGCTGAACCCGGTCCTGCGCATCGACGCGCAAATGATCGAGGCGATCCTCGCGCACGAAAAGACGACGGAGGCGGCGGCGCGGGCGCGCGCCCGCGATGCGCTCGCGCGGGTCGGGATCCCTTCGCCGGATGCGCGCCTTGCCGCGTACCCGCATCAGTTCTCGGGCGGCATGCGGCAGCGCGTTGCGATCGCGATCGCAATGCTCAACCGTCCGGATCTCATCATCGCCGATGAACCGACGACGGCGCTCGACGTGACGATCCAGGGCCAGATCCTGTACGAAATGCAGAAGCTGGCGCGCGAAACCGGCGCCGCGCTGATCTGGATCACGCACGATCTGTCCGTCATCGCGGGGCTCGCGGATCGCGTCTGCGTCATGTACGCCGGCCGCATCGTGGAGCAGGGCAGCGCCGAAGCCGTCCTCGGCGCGCCGCGCCACCCGTACACGCGCGGACTGCTCGATTCGGTGCCGTCGAACAACACGCGCGGCGGCCGCCTGGCGCAGATTCCCGGAATGACACCTTCGTTGCTTGAACTACCGCCGGGTTGCCCGTTTCGCG
>DASSEA010000362.1:0-3459 GCA_035696805.1 Casimicrobiaceae bacterium | reverse complement strand
TTGACGGGCGGCGGAATCACGAGTGCAAGTACGGTGGTGACGACCGTCGGCACGACGCCGCCCAGGAGAAACAGGCCGATCGCATACCGTGCCGACGCGCGCCAGTTCGCGACCGCGGCGCGCAGGCTCGCCGTGAGGGCGGCCAGCATCGGCGCATCCTGGAACACGACGAGCGCGGGCGCCCACCACAGCGCCAGAATCGTCGGCAGCGCGCAAAGAGCGCCGAACAGCATCGCGAGTTGGACCCGCGGCGATGCCAGCGTTTCCTGGACGTTGCGTGCCGCGCCGGTCGGATCGGCATCGGCCGCCGGCGCTGCGCCATAGAGCATGTCGAGCAGCCGCCCGCCGTCGATCAGTGCCGTTGCGCCGAGCGCAATCGACACGCCGAGCACGAACACGACGCCGAGCAGCAACAGCGTCGCCACGTTCGCGCCGAATCCGCGTGCCAGCATGCGCGGCGATGGCCTGCCGCCACGTTCCTGCGTCCACGCGCCCGCGAGAAACCCGACCGACAAGGCGGGCTTGATCATCGGCGCCACCAACACGCCGACCAACGGAACGTGATCGACGAGCCACAACGTCAGGTAGTAGCCGAACAGCAGAAGAATCCACGGCAGCCGATGCCGGCTGAACATCCGGTAACTCTCCGCGAGCCACGTCAGTCCACGTCGCCCGTCGTAGCGCGTAAACGCAATGTCGCGCGGGTCGTTCGCCATCGACCGCTGCTTCAGACCTCGAGCGGCCGCGGCGACGCGGCGACGCGCGCGCGCAGGATGCGCTCGAACGGCACCGGGTCGTGCGCGTGCGTCAACTCGCCGGGCCGTGGCAGGTACAGGTCGTAAAGGCGGGACAACCAGAAGCGCAGGGCCGCAGCGCGCAACAGTGCCGCCCACTGCGTTCGTTCATCAGGCGTGAGCGGACGCGCCGCATCGTACGCCTCCACCATCGCCTGCGTTCGTTGCTCGTCGAGTGCGCCGCCGGCTTCGTTGTCGACGCACCAGTCGTTGACGGCGATCGCGAGGTCGTAGGCGAAGAAATCCGTCGCCGCAAATCCGAAATCGATGATGCCTGCGACGCGCGCGCCGTCGAACAGCACGTTGTCGCAGAAGAGGTCGCCGTGGATGGCGCCCCGGGGCAGCTTGACCTTGCCGAATCCGGTCTGATAGCGGACTTCGTCGGTCAGGAGCTCGTTCTGCTCCGCGGTGATGTACGGACGAACGGCGCGCGCCGCCTGCCGCCACCACGCCGGTCCGCGACGATTGGTGAGCCGCGCGCGATAGTGCTGCGACGCGATGTGCAGACGGGCGAGAGCGTCGCCAACGGCGGCGCAGGCGGCTGCTGTCGGTGATTCGACCGGCGCGCCGTCGATGCGCGTCACGAGCCCAGCCGGTCGTCCGTTCAAGTGCGAAAACAGTGCGCCCGTCCGATCCGCCGCCGGCGCCGGGACCTCGACGCCTGCTCGCGCCAGATGCGCCATCAAGTTGAGATAGAACGGCAATTCATCGGCAGGCAGCCGTTCGTAGAGCGTCAGCACGAAGCGGCCGCGCTCGGTCGTGACGAAGTAATTGGTGTTCTCGATCCCCGCCGCGATCGGCGTCATCTCCACCAGCGCGCCGAGCGTATAGCGCGCGAGCCACGCATCGAGTTCGTCGGGACTGACCGTCGTGTAGACCGACATGGAGAGTCGCGCCGCGCACGCGGGCGCGGCGCCTGCACCTTGCGACGGCTAATCGTTCAGAACGAAAACAGGACCCACATCGGCACCTTCAGCGACGAGTCCAGGCTGTCGCGCCGGATGAAGGTTGCGCCGTTGACGTCCGGAATCAGGAAGTAGGGTCGCCCATGCCGCGGCGTGACGCGAACGTAGCGCAGTTCGCCCTTGATGCGGACCTCCTCGATCACCTGGTCTTCGCGCCGGATGATCGTCACCTGCGGCTCCAGTTCGGGATCGCCGATGACGTCGGCGGGCGGCGGAGGCGGTTGCGGCAGCGCGTCCGGCCGCGCGGGCGCCTGCGCAAAGCTCCAACCGGTGGCCATGGTCAGAAGCAGCATCACAACGGTTCGACGTGCGGCCATGGGACGTTGGGGCGGGTCGATGATCGGCAGGTGCGCGGAGGAAGGCGTTACCAGCGGCACCCATTCTAGCAAACGGACGTGAACCGACGAAGCCGTGACGCGCTCGATCGGATGTCATCCGGAAATGGAGGGTCGCGTAAGCCAGACGCCGATGTGCGCGCACGCGGCGCGCGCCGCCGCGGACGTAACGCCGGTTGCTCGTGTTGGCGCCCCGCACGCCATCACAGATTGAGGAGCTTCTCGCGTTCATCGCGCGACGGCTGGAAGCCGCGGTTCTCGTAGAAGCTGAAGATCGCCTCGACGACCGCATCCGGCTCGTCGATGACGCGCATCAGATCGATGTCGTGTTCGCCGATCATGCCTTCGCCCGCAACGGTTTCGTTCAGCCAGTCGAGCAGGCCCTGCCAATACGCGCCACCCACCAGGATGATCGGAATGCGACGGCTCTTGCCCGTCTGCACGAGCGTAAGGCATTCGGAAAGTTCATCGAGCGTGCCATAGCCGCCTGGCAGCACGACGTACGCGGAAGCAAACCGGACGAACATCATCTTCCGCGCGAAGAAGTAACGGAAATTGACGCTGATGTCCTGGTACTGGCTGCTAGCCTGCTCGTTCGGAAGGACGATGTTGAGGCCGATTGCCGGCGCGCGGCCCGCATGCGCGCCATGATTGGCGGCTTCCATGATGCCGGGTCCTCCGCCCGAGATCACCGAGAACCCGGCATCGGAGAGCTTGCGCGCGATCGTCTGCGCGATTTGATAATACGGATGGTCGGCGCTGACGCGCGCGCTTCCGAACATGCTCACCGCCGGCCGCACGCCGTTCAGGCGATCAGCCGCCATCTGGAACTCTGCCATAATTCCCAGCAACCGCCACGCTTCTTGTCCGTTGGTCGAATACAGCGCTTGCGGGTCAATCATTTCGGGAATCTTGTGGGTTTGCTGCCGCATGGCAACGCTCGTCCTCGTCGATGGTTCGTCGTATCTGTACCGCGCGTTCCATGCACTGCCGGATCTCCGTACGAAGCAGGGCGAGCCGACCGGCGCATTGCGCGGCGTGCTGGCGATGTTGCGCCGTTTGGTCATCGACGACAAGCCGGACTATTTCGCCGTCGTGTTCGATGCGCCCGGCCGCACGTTTCGCGACGAATGGTATCGCGAGTACAAGGCGAACCGTCAGGCGATGCCCGACGAACTCGCGCTGCAGATCCAACCGCTGCACGAACTCGTGCGCGCGCATGGATGGCCGTTGCTGGTGGTGGAAGGCGTCGAGGCCGACGACGTCATCGGCACGCTCGCGTGCGAGGCTAAGGGCGCGGGCATCACGACGGTCATCTCGACGTCCGACAAGGATCTCGCGCAGCTGGTCGAACCGGGCATCACG
>DASSEA010000361.1:0-4529 GCA_035696805.1 Casimicrobiaceae bacterium | reverse complement strand
GCCCTCCCAGCGCGACAGGCGTAGCTGCACCGCCGTGATCCCGAAGATGAACAGGAACAGCAGGAAGGCCACGGCGGACGCCGAGCCCAGGTTCCACCACTTGAACCCTTCCTCGTACATGAAGTACAGCACGCTGACCGTGCTCTGCAACGGTCCGCCCTGCGTCATCACGTAGGGTTCCGCGAACAGCTGGAAATAGCCCGCGACCGTCAGGATCGCGACGATGGTCAGCAGCGGCGACAGCATCGGCAGCGTCACGTAGCGGAAGCGATCGAACGCCGACGCGCCATCGATGCGCGCGGACTCATACAGGTCGCGTGGAATGTTCTGCAGCCCGGCGAGCAGGATGATCATGTTGTAGCCGAAATTCTTCCAGACGGCGAACACGATGATCGCCGGCATCGCGAAATGAGGGTCGCCAAGCCAGTCGATCGGCGGGACCCCGAACGCGCCGAGCGCATAGTTCAGGAAGCCGTTGCGCGTCGCGAACAGGTAACGCCAGATCACCGCGACGGCGACCACCGTCGTGACGACGGGTGCAAACAGCGCCGTCCGAAAGAAGGGCTGGAAACGCGCGAGCGGCGAATGGAGCAGCAGCGCTGCGCCGAGCGAGAGCGCGAGCGACAGCGGTACGCCGACGCCGACGAAGTACAGCGTATTCCCGAGCGCCTTCCAGAACAGCGGCCGCTGCAGCAGCTCGACGTAGTTGCGCAGATAGACGACGCGCAGGTTGGACAGGTCCGCGAGCGCGTAGATGTCGAAATCCGTGAGGCTCATCGCGAACCCGGCGAGCACCGGCGCGACGAAGAACACGACGATGACGGCGAGCGCCGGCGCCGCGAACCACCAGCCGGCATTGCGCCGTTTCAACCGCGCTGTCCGCCGCGGGCCAGCAGCCAGCGCCGCTTTTCCAGGATGCGGTCGGCGCGAGCGTCGAGTTCGCGGACGGCGTCGTCGAGGCTCGCCCCGCCGCGCACGACACGCTCCGCCATCACGCGGATCTCATCGGCGATGCGCTCCCACTCCGGCACTTTCGGGGCCGGCTTGACGCGCTCGAGCTGATCCCGAAACGCCCGCGCATGCACGTCGGACGCGAGCGACGCGTCGTTCCACGTGGTTCGCCTTGGCGGCAGATCGCCCGTCAACGCATGGAAACGGAGCGAAACGTCCGGCCGCGCGAGGTACTCGACGAGCTGCCACGCGGCGTCCTTCGCGCGCGAGGCGCGGAACACGACGAGGCTCGCACCGCCGGCGATGGATGCGCCGGGCCCGTCCGGCCCGGGCAGGGGCGCTGTCGTCCATGCCGTCTGCACGGCGGCGGGCAAGCGGCGCTGGAATTCGCCGATATTCCACGGGCCCGTGATGTAGAACGCGAACATGCCGCGGCCGAAATCGTTCCAGACGTTCGACGTATCGGACGCCGTCACGATCGGCGCGTACCCGTCGCGGAACATCGCTGCGTAGAACGCCAGCGCTCGCCGAAATCCCGCGCTTTGGAAATTGCCGTACTGCGCGTCGTCACGCAGCAGCGGGTCCGGCTGCTGCAACGCGAGGGCCACGAGCGGCTCGACCTCGTTCAGCGGCAACAGGATCGGATACCGGCCGGCCTGCGCGTTCGCCTTCAGCGCAGCCAGCGTGCGTACCCAGTCGGGCCACGATGTCGGCACATCGCCGACACCCGCCGCTTCGAGCAGGTCGCGGCGATAGAAGAGCAGGCGCGTGTCGACGTACCACGGCACGCCATAGAGACGTCCCGCGACGACGTTCGTATCCCAGATGCCGCCGAAGAAATCGCGCGGATCGACCGACGAGGACGCGACCGCCGCGTCGAGCGGCTCGAGCGCGCCGAGCGCGACGAATTCGGGGATCCACGTGTTGCCGAGCTGGCAGACGTCGGGCGTCGCATCGCCCGCGAACGCGGTCAGCAGCTTTTCGTGCGCGGCGGACCACGGCAGCTGCTGGACGTCGACGCGAATGCCGGGATGCGTGCGCTCGAACTCGGGAACGAGCGCGGTGACGACCTCGCCTTCGCGTCCCATCGCCCAGAAGCGGACGACGGTGACATCGGCGGCGTGGCGGCCGCAAGCTGCAACGAGCGTCGCGGCCACGACGAGCGCTGCGGCGCCGCGCAACGCGCGCGCGATGCCGGTCACTGCGCGGTTGCGGTGAGCCAGCCTCCCGAGAAGCCGGCGCGCGCGAGGCCGCGGCGCACGTACGGGTTCTCGCGCATGACGTTCCAGATGAGGCCGCTGCGGTAGTTCTCGATCATCGAGATCAGCGCGCCCTGGTCGATGCCGAGGTAATCGTGGTCGACCCAGCCGACGCCCGCAATGCGCCGGCCCTGCTGCAACGTGACGTCGGTGAACGTGAAGCTCGGGTTGAACGCGTCGAGGAACCCATACGTGCCGTAGATGTACTGGCCGAACCGGCGGTGCATGTCGAGTACCGCGGGAATCGCAAGTTCGGGCGCGAACGGGATCGACGCCACCGCGGCGGTCGGCGCCAGCGTGCAATCGTCGTGGGCGGCTACACCCCCGATGCCGCGCGCCGAATACGCGCGAAACACGCGGCGGCCGGACTTGTCGTCGATCTCGATCTCGCCCGGCCCGTCGCTCGCGGTGATGCCCCAGATCGTTGCGCTGTAGGCCTTGCATCCGAGCGGGTTGGCGATCGCGTACGCCTGCTGCGCATAGATCGCGCGACGGCTGTTCTCGAAATAATCGATGCCGCGCCCGCGCATGTACGCGTCCTGGATCTTGCGGAAATCGAGCCACACGTGCGAATACTGGTGGCCGAAGAGCGGCGCGAAATCGAGGTGCTCCTGGCCGAACACCGTGCGCCAGCTCTGGTCGTACGTGCTCGTCCATTGCGTCCAGGCTTCGCTGCCGACCGGGTGCGTCGGCGACGCGAGCGCGAGCACGTAGACGAGCATCGCCTCGTTGTAGCCGCGCCAGTCGTACTCGAGGAAGCCCTCTTCCGGCGACCAGCCGAGGCTGATTGCCGGCTTGCGCGTCTGCGCCCAGCGCCAGTCGACGCGGTGATAGATCTGGTCGGCAAGGCGGCGGATCTCGACTTCTTCCGGATGCGTGCCGTCGAAGTACGACTGGCAGAACAGCACGCCGGCGAGCAGCAGCGCCGTGTCGACGGTCGACAGTTCACTGTCCTCGAAGCGCTCGCCCGTCTTCATGTCGAGGAAGTGATAGTAGAACCCCTTGTACCCGGACGTGCCGTACTGATGCGTGCCTTGCGGCGCGTTCCAAAGGAAGCGCAGCGTCGTCAGCACGCGCTTGCGTGCGTCCTTGCGCTTGACGTAGCCGCGTTCCACGCCGATCGGATACGACGTGAGCCCGAAACCGACGGCCGCGATGCTCGCGAACGACGGCGACGGGTAGCGATCGGGGACGAGGCCGTTCTTCGGATTCGCCGTGTCCCAGAAATAGCGGAACGTGCGCTCCTCGAGGTCGATCAGGACCGGTTCGACGAGCGGACTCAACGGCCGCGCCGGCACGTCGGTCAGGCCGCTGTAGCGCAGCGCGGTCGCACGGCTGTACTGCAGGAGCATCGCCAGCATGACGAGGACCAGCATCAGCGTGGCCGCGGCAAGAAAATGCCGGCGGGGGGAAAGCTTCATCGACTGCGATCGCGTGGGGCGAAGATCTCGGAAAAGTATCCGGCGACGCACGCCGGCTGGAGCACGAGGCTGTACATGAACGCGTAGGTCAGGAACCCGGAGAGGTTCCTGCGCACGCGAAGGCCATTGGCGGCGAACATTTGCGAACCCACACGATACATCACGTAATTCACGCCGACTGCCATCGGCAGCCAGGCGAGCGTCCACGGACCCGCGATCCAGAACGTGCCCGCGAGCGCGAGCAGCATACCGGGAATGAACAGAAGTGTGTAGGCCACGTCGAGCCAGGGGAACAGCAGGTTCCACCAGACGAAGAACGTCGACAGCCGCGGCTCGATCAGCACGCCCGGCACCTGCCGGAACGCCTCCATCATCCCGCGCGCCCATCGACGGCGCTGAGCGACGAAACGCCGCAGCGTGTCCGGCGCATTGGTGAAGCAGCACGCGTCCTCGGCGTGCCCGATCCGCCAGCCGCGGCGGAGCATCGCCCACGTCAGCACGATGTCGCGCCCCGTGCAGTCGGGCCAGCCGCCCATTTCACGCAACGCCGCGCGATCGTAGAGTGAGAACGATTCCTGTGCGACGAGCGTTCCCTGGTAGAGCGACTGCACGCGCTTCACCGCCGCGATCCCGTGGAAGTAATCCCACTCCTGCGCTTTGGTCACCCAGTTCCGACGCGAATTGCGCACCAGCATCGTGCCGGCGACGGCGCGCGTGTTCGGCGGATCGCTCATGTAGCGCTCGACGATGTGACGCAGCGCATCGCGATAGAGGATCGAATCGGCGTCGAGCGTCAGCACGAGATCGAAGCGCGACTCGGCGAGACCGGCGTTCAGCGCCTTGGAGCGGCTCGCGCCGAGCGGCAGCCGCAACAAGCGCAGCCAATCGTGATCGCACG
>DASSEA010000360.1:0-4253 GCA_035696805.1 Casimicrobiaceae bacterium | reverse complement strand
TGCTGATTCGCGGAAGCTGTCATTGCGGCAACATCACGTTGCAGCTCGAATGGACGCCTGAGCCTACGGAGATTCCTGCGCGCGGCTGCACCTGCAGCTTCTGTACGAAACATGGCGGTGTGTGGACGTCGTGCCCGACGGGCGCGCTGACGGTAACGATCAACGACCCCGTCCAGGTTTGGCGCTATGCGTTTGGCACGAAGACCGCCGAATTCCACGTATGTGCGCGATGCGGCGTCGTTCCCGTCGTGACGAGTGCAATCGATGGGACGACCTACGGCGTCGTGAACGTCAATTCGCTCGAGGGGCTCGACAAGGCACTGCTGAAACATGCGTCGGCCAGCTTCGAAGGCGAAAGCGAGCGGTTTCGATTGGCACGACGAAAGCGCAACTGGATCGCTCGCGTGCATTTCGGCACGAGCACAGGCTGACCCTCCGACTACAACCGACGTCGCCGGCCCTACGCGGTGGGTCGCAGATCGAAGACCGACGCTCGACCCGTGCTCTAAGGGAGCGCCGTCTTCGCCTTGCAATCCACTGCGTCACCTGCGGACGGTCCGGCGCGACACACGTAGACCGTACGATCCGCCGGGTCGAAGAACCACGCGAACGAAACGCCGTTCGACGACGAGGTGCCGATCGTCGTGACCGCCGTGCGGATGTCGATGCGTCCCTGCGCGAGCGCATGCAGCGCGTACCCGCCTAACGCGGCGACCAGCGCGACGGCGGCGATCCTCATCGTCATGCGTCCTCCCACCCGCTCGACGCACCGGCCGGCGCAACCGCCAGCATGTTCTGCACGCGAACGCCGATCGGCACGCATCCGGCCACGGCAAGCATCAACACCAGACAAACGATTCTCCGCACGCTATCTCCATGAATTCGTTGATGGCGACCGCGTCGCTTCGGTCGCCAGGTGCATTGTCACCGTCAGCCGCGGCCGCCCGGCATCGTGCGTTGCGCCATCTTGGCGAAATCGCCCATCACGCGCTGCATCGTTTCGAACGTCGATCCGCCGGACGACACGACGCCCTGCATTGCCGAGACGACCTTCTTCATCTGGCTCATGTCCGGCAGCATCGCCATCGCCGCCTTCGTCTCCTTGACGCCGGGGACGCCTTCCATCTGTTCCTCGAGCAGCGTGAACAGTCGTTTCTGGATCTCGACGATCAGGTCGAACATCTCGCTCCAGTAGTGCATCGACTTTTCCATCGCTTCCTGCGCAGCGCCCTGCCCGGCTGCGAGCAGGCTCGATGCATCGCTTGCCTCGGCGGCCGAGCGCACGTGCTTTTTCTGGAATGCACGCGCTTCCTCCTCGCCCTCGAACTGCTTCTTGCGCAGCCGCGCCGTGCTTTCGATCGCCGTGTTGATCACTTCGAGTGCGAGCGCGGCGTTCGCCTTGTAGAGCTCGATCGCCTGCTCGGGCGTCAGCATCTTCGCCATTCCGGCCATCTTCGACATGTCGCCGAGTCCCTGCATCGACTGCATCGACGCCATCGCTGCCGGTGCGGCCGATCCCTGCGAAGCGATGCGCGGCGTCGAACGTTTGCGTGCCGCGCGCTTGCGCGGCGTTGAGGTGCCCGATGATCCCGCTGCGGTTTTCCTGGCCATTCCGTTCTCCTTGTGACGAGGGATGAAAGCGTGCGCGCGATTGCCAGAAGCGATGAAACGCTCCGGCTATCGTTTCGTCAAGGAGCGCGGATTGCGCGCCGCGGGCGCACGCACCCGCGACGCAGGCGCCCGCACCCACCTTGACGCGGCACCGACGCGGTCTATAATCCGATATACCGCATATTTATACGGTGACCTATGCTGGACAAGAACCGCCGCCGAACCGCAACGCGCAGCCGCGACATCGATCCCGCGAATCCGCCGGCGCTCACGGCGCGCCAGCGGCAGATCCTCGACTGGATTCGCAGCTACCTCGAAACGACCGGTATGCCGCCGACGCGCGCGGAGATCGCCGCCGGACTGGGATTCTCGACGCCGAGCTCCGCCGAGGATCACCTGCAGGCGCTCGCCCGCAAGGGTGCCATCGAAATGCTCCCGGGTGCGTCACGCGGGCTGCGACTGAAGGACCTGCCGGGCGCGCCGATGCAGGGCACGCTGCCCTTGGTCGGCCGCGTTGCGGCCGGCAGCCCCATTCTCGCTGCGCAACACATCGAAGGCCGTTACCGCGTCGATCCGTTGCTGTTCACGCCGCGCGCGGATTACTTGTTGCGCGTCCGCGGCGAAAGCATGCGCGACGCCGGCGTCCTCGACGGCGATCTTCTCGCCGTGCATAGCGCAAGCGAGGCACGCAATGGCCAGATCGTCGTGGCACGCATGGGCGGAATCGCCGGCGATGAAGTGACGGTCAAGCGTTTTCGCAAGCGCGGACGCGACATCGTACTGATGCCCGAGAACGCAGCGTTCGAGCCGATCGTCGTCGATCCCCGCACGACGCCCTTTGCAATCGAGGGTATCGCCGTCGGTCTCGTTCGCAGCAAGGGCTGGTAAGCGTTGCGCGGTACGCCGCGGCAATCGCGGCGTGTCGATCACCCAAGGGCCTTCACTCGCCGGAGCAACGTCATGTATACGCTTTACGGCAAAGCCGGTTCCGGCTCGGCTGCGATCGAAGCCGCGCTGGTCGTGGCGCGAGCGCCGTTTCACATCGTCGAAACCGCATCGTGGGACAAGAACGACGCGTATGCCGATTTGCTCAGACTCAATCCGCTCGGGCAGATCCCGACGCTCGTGTCGGATGACGGCAGCGCGCTCTCGGAAAGCGCTGCGATCCTCATCCATCTCGGCACCGCGCATCCCGAGAGCAAGCTGTTGCCCGGCAAAATAGCGGAACGCGCGCAGGCGATTCGCGGCCTGGTGTTCATCGCAGCGAATTGCTACGCGGCGATCAGCATCATCGATTATCCCGAACGCTGGTGCGCCGACGCCGACGACGACGAAGCGGTGCAGCAGCGCATTCGCGCCGAAACGCGGTCGCGGTTGCATCGGCATTGGGAAATGTTCGCCGATGTATTTCCCGGCCGGCCGTACTTGAGTGGCGAGGAACTCGGTGCACTCGACCTTCTTGCCGTCGTCGTGTCGAAGTGGGCGGGATCCCGCCAGCATCTGCAGCAGCACCGCCCGTCGTTGCATGAAACGCTGATGCGTATCGAAGCGCATCCCGATGTGGCACCGGTGCTCGCACGGAACTGGCCAGCGAGCTGAGCATCGATGAAGCGGCGGATGACGATCGCCGGCGCGTGTGAACGCGACGAAGCTCCGGTCGAGGTCCCCTCGTTGACAGACGGCGATCGACAGTCGACAGTGCTCGTGCCGGCGCATCGTCTTCGGGTTTCCCCATCTGCCGGTTTCGTGGTCAAGGAGGACCATTCATGAAATGCCTGCGCTTCGCCGCTGTGCTCGTCGCCGCGCTCGTCGCGTCGTTCGCATTGCCCGCCGCCGCCTGGAACCGCACCCCCGCCACGCAGTTCGCCACGTTGCCAGCAGGCACCGCGCATCCCGAAGGCATCACCGCCGATGCGAGCGGCAACCTGTACGTCGCCGATTTCGACGTGAGCGGCAACACGCCGGTCGGCAACATCGTCGTGTTCGACCCCAACGGCCGCTGGCTTCGCACGTTGCAGGTGACCAACGGCAGCGCGCTGTTGCTCGGCATTGCATTCAATCCGCTGACCGGCGACCTGCTCGTGTGCGATCTCGGCAAGTCGCAGGTGCTGCGCGTCGATCCGCAAAGCGGTGCGGCGAGCGTCTTCACAACGATCCCCGGTTCGGGCGGGCCGAACGCGCTCGCGTTCGACGCCGCGGGCAACGTGTATATCTCGGATTCGTTCCAGGCGACGATCTGGCGCACGCCACCCGGCGGCGGCGCGCCGACCGCATGGGTGACCGATCCGTTGCTCGGCACCAGCGGCGTTCCGCCGTTCGGCGCGAACGGCCTCGCGTTCAATCGCGATGCTTCGGCACTGTTTGTCGCGAATACGGGCAACGATACGATCGTGCGCGTCGCGCTGCCGAACGGACCGTCGGGCATGCCTCGCCCGGTCGATGTCTTCGTGAACTCGATCAACGGCGCCGATGGCCTCATCATCGACGCGTCCGACAACCTCTGGGTCGTCGCCAACCAGGCCGATGAAATCGTCGTCGTCGATCCCACGGGACGAGCGATCGCGAAACTCGGCGATTTCGATGGCATCGATCATCAGGGCGCGCCGGTCGGGCTGTTGTTCCCGGCAAGTCTCGTGAGGGTC
>DASSEA010000359.1:0-4524 GCA_035696805.1 Casimicrobiaceae bacterium | reverse complement strand
GTTTCTCTTAAAAAACATGCAATTGGGGCCGACTCTTGACGAGCAGCATTATACGACCGCCCCGCCGGCGCTGCAATCGAATTCGTGGAATCCGGCGCTTCGCTTGCGCCGGCGTGTGGCGTCCCCATCTGCTTCGCAATTCCGTCGGTCGATGCCGACTTAAAATGCGAAGTTTTTCCTAGAACGATAACGCCATGTTTGCCAAGCACGCGCGCCTGTTGATTCTCGGTTCCGGTCCCGCCGGCTACACGGCGGCAGTATACGCGGCGCGCGCGAACTTGCGCCCGACGCTGATAACCGGTCTCGCGCAGGGCGGGCAACTGATGACCACGACCGAAGTCGACAACTGGCCGGCGGACGCCGACGGCGTGCTGGGGCCCGAACTGATGGCGCGCTTCCAGAAGCACGCCGAACGGTTCGAAACGCAGGTCATCTTCGATCACATCCATTCGGTCGACCTCGCGCAGCGTCCGTTCGCGCTCGCCGGCGACAATGGTGAATACACCTGCGACGCGCTGATCATCGCGACCGGCGCGTCGGCGCGCTACCTCGGGCTACCCTCCGAGCAGGCGCACATGGGTCGCGGCGTATCCGCGTGCGCAACCTGCGACGGCTTTTTCTACAAGGGCCAGGACGTCGTCGTCGTCGGCGGCGGCAACACGGCGGTGGAGGAAGCGCTTTACCTGTCCAACATCGCGCGCAGCGTCACGCTGATTCACCGGCGCGATCGCCTGCGCGCCGAGGCGATCCTCGTCGACCGCCTGATCGGCAAGACCGGCGGCGGCGGCAACATCCGCCTGCTGTGGAATCACGTCGTCGACGAAGTGCTCGGCGACGATGCGGGTGTCAACGGCATACGCGTACAGGACGTCAAGACGGGCGCGAAGCAAGACATCCCGACCCACGGCGTATTCATTGCGATCGGGCATACACCGAACACGCAGATCTTCGAAGGCCAGCTCGCGATGTCGAACGGTTACATTCGCGTGCGCAGCGGTTCCGAAGGCAATGCGACCGCGACGAGCGTCGCGGGCGTGTTCGCGGCCGGTGACGTCGCCGACCACGTCTACCGGCAGGCGGTTACGTCGGCGGGAACCGGTTGCATGGCAGCGCTCGACGCGGAAGTCTTCCTGGAGGAACTGTCGAGCGCGTCAGCTGCGCAAACGGCGAACGAGTCGAACGCCGCCAGCACCGCGCCGGTCGCCTGATCGACCACCACCACGTCGCGTGGCCAAGCTTTCCGACCTGCGATCGCTCGTCGATGCGGCGCGCGCAACCGTGACCGAACCATCCGGCACCGTGCATCGCGAACCGGCGGCACCCCCGCGCACACTCGACAAGCCCGTGCCGCTCGGCGTCTCGCCATCGGTCGTGCGCCGGCGGCTGGCGGCCGCACGCCATGCCGACGACGACATCGATCTGTCGCAGGCATTCGCCGATGTGACCCGGCTTCCGCCTCGCAATCGTGCACCTTCGACGCGCCCGCGGCCCACGACGGTCCCGCGACTGCGGATCGAGGACGAGCGCGACGCGCTCGAGATGTCGAAGTACGGCGCGGAACCGTCGCCACACAGCTGGGACATTGGACAGGAACTCGAGGCGGAGCAGACGTTTCTGCGCCGCGGCCTTGGGACCGACGTGCTCGTCAAGCTGCGACGGGGCCACTGGGCCGTACAGGCAATCGTCGATCTGCACGGCATGACCGTCGACGAAGCGCACGATGCGCTCGCCGATTTCCTGCTCGACGCGCGCAATCGTGGCTTGCGCTGCGTACGCGTGATCCATGGCAAGGGACTCACGTCGCCCAATCGCGAGCCGGTGCTGAAAGGGAAGGTGCGCCGCTGGCTCGCGCAGTGGGACGACGTGCTCGCCTATTGCGAGGCGCCGCGTCACGCGGGCGGCAGCGGCGCGGTCGTGACGTTGTTGCGTGGTCGCTGACCGCCGTCCAACTGCCGCGCGTTACCCGCGCTCGATGTGCAGTTGTTCGGCCAGGACGGCTTCGAGCCGGTCGAGCGAATACGGCTTGATCAGCGGGATTGCGCCGCTTTCGGTCACGGTGTCGATAGCATCCGGGTAGCCGGTCGCCAGAATCACCGGCAGCGCAGGCCTGCGCTCGTGAACGATGCGTGCCAGTGCAATCCCGCTCGTCTTCGGCATCACGACGTCGGAAAAGATCAGATCGACGTGCGCGCCCGATTCGAGGATCGCAAGCGCCTCCTCGCATGAATTCGCGGCAACGACGCTCGCCCCCATCGATTCGACCAGCGCGGCCGCCGTCGCGCGACTTTCCGCATCGTCATCGACCACCAGCACGACATGGCCCCGCAACGGCAACTGCCCGCTCATCCTCGCCTCGGCTTTCCGGAACGCATCCGCGTAACGCGGTGCGTCGCCGCTGCATTGTAGCGATTAATGCTGCAGACTTGCGCGCGGTCGTTGAACGGGCGCTCAAGGATTCGAGGGCTCTCAGTGCCGGCTATGACCCGGGGAACCAAGCGCCCGATGACGGAGCGCAGGGAGGCGCGTGCGTACGTCACGCGTCCGTGCAGGGTCGACCGTGCCGATGGCGGTCCCCTCTCCCTCTGCGATCGTCGCAACGACAACGCCCCACGGATCGACGAGCATCGAGTGACCCCACGTTCGACGTCTTCCTGGATGCATGCCCGACTGCGCGGCGGCAAGCACGTAGCATTGGTTCTCGATCGCCCGCGCACGCAACAGTGTTTCCCAGTGCGCTTCTCCGGTGCGCACCGTGAACGCGGCCGGCACGACGATGAGCGCGACGTCGCCGAGCGCGCGATACAGCTCCGGGAAGCGAAGGTCGTAGCAGATCGACAGGCCGACTTCGCCGCACGGCGCCGTGAAGGTCGCCGGCGTGCGGCCGGCGA
Organism: Casimicrobiaceae bacterium; assembly: GCA_035696805.1. GTDB lineage: Bacteria > Pseudomonadota > Gammaproteobacteria > Burkholderiales > Casimicrobiaceae > VBCG01. The sequence continues at coordinate 1,636 of DASSEA010000359.1, read as the reverse complement.
CGATCGTCTTCGCTTCATCGTAATCCTCGTCGCCATGCGTGAAGCGAAACAGATGGATCTTGTCGTAGCGGGCGATGCGGCTGCCGTCCGGCGCGTAGGCGAGCAGCGTTTGGTTGGTTCGCGCTGGATCGTCGCACGCGAGGGGCACGCTGCCTCCGATCACGTACAGACGATGCGTCCTCGCCATGCGTGCGAGGAACGCCTGCTGCGGACCGTCGCCGTCCGCTTCGCGTGCGGCGATCCTGTCCTGCGCACGCGCCGCCATCAGGCCGAAGTTTTCGGGCAACAGCACGAGTCGCGCGCCTTCGGCAGCGGCAGCGGCAATCAGGCGCTCGGCAACGGGAAGATTGGCGGCAACCTCGTCACCCGACGTCATCTGGATCGCCGCGACCTGCATCGGCGAAGCGGTTCGCGGCGTGTTCGCGGAGATCATGGCAGTGACGTGTCTGGTTGCCCGGTGCTCGAGATGACGTCAGCGAATTGAAGCGCCCGACTGCGCCGCTGTCGACGCCGCGGCGCTGGTGCGCGCGACGGTCGGATCATCGAAACTCCCGGCTATCGCATATTCGTAGCTGAACAGCTTGTCGAATGGATTGTTGAGCATTTTCTGCGCGAGCAGCGTGCCGGCGCCCACGGCGGCGCCGATCAGGGGATTCGCGATGAACAGCGCGGCCGTCCCAACCGAGACGCCGGACGCGAGCGCAGGCTGAACGCGGACTTTCAGTTGCTGCGTCTCCCGCGCGAGATCGACGTCGCCCGCGATGTTGACGGCCGCGGCCGGGCCGACGAGCCGAAAGTCGTCGGTGTGCATGACCCCATTCTGCAGCCGTACATCGGCTGCGATCGTGTCGAACGCGAATCCCTCGCTGAAGACATCGCGAAAATCGAGCGAAATGCGGCGCGGTAGCGCCTGCAGCGAAAGCACGCCGAGCAGACGCCCGACACCCGGATCGACTTTGGTGAATTGGCCCGCGCCCGATTGCAGCTTGAAGCTTCCCGTCAGCGACGGATAGTCGAAGTCGCTCGGCGCGCCGTCCCACGACAGGCGGCCATTGATCTTGGTCGGCGCGCCCTTGACCGCGTTCGGCCAACCGAAGCGACCGAGAAATTCGCCAGCCTCCTTGACGTCGATCGCAACGTTCATCGTCGTCTGCGAGCGGCTTGCGACGTTGCGCCACGATCCATCGGCGTCGATGCGGCCGGCGTCGTTGATGAGCGCGAGCTTGCGAATCTGCCAGTCGTTGCCCGCGGGATTGGCGAGGAGCTCGAGCTTGCCCACCGTGCGGTCCTTCGCGTGCAGCGCGTCGGCGACGAGATCCACTTCGGGCCAGCGCGTGACGGACTTCGACGGCGCGTGCGGCACGGACGCGTTGGCGTCGCTCGCCGGCGGTGTCGAGAGCCGCGACAGTCGCGCAACGACGCGACCATTCGGCTGCGTCGCCGTCGCGGCGCGCCAGACGGCCGTGCCGGCGAGTTCCGCACCGTCGAGCGTCAGGCGCCAATCGTTGGCCTGGCGCCGCGCGCTGGATTTGAGCCGCGTGAACGTGCGCCCGAGCACCTCGAGCGTGCCGGCGGTGAGATCGACGCCAGTGAGCGTCAATGCGTCGGTTGCGTTGCGACCGCCTGCCGACGTGCC
>DASSEA010000358.1:0-2459 GCA_035696805.1 Casimicrobiaceae bacterium | reverse complement strand
GCGCGGGCGACCGGATGCGACGGCGCTCGCAGACCGACGCTCGACTGGCCGCCGGTCACGATGTCGTGCACATCACGTGCGCGCGGCACGATCAGCGTCAGCGGTCCGGGCCAGAACGCTTCGGCCAGTGAACGTGCGGCGGGCGGGAAGTCCGACGACCAGCGTAGCGCCGCACCGATGTCGAGCACGTGCACGATGACCGGATGATCGGGCGGACGGCGTTTCGCATCGAAGATGCGCGCAACGGCCGCGGGGTTGCCGGCGTCGGCACCGAGCCCGTAGACGGTCTCGGTCGGAAACGCGACGAGTCCGCCTTCGCGCAGCAGCGCGGCCGCGCGCACGACGGCGCTCCGTTCGGCGCGCCGAACGCGATTCGACGAGGGGGCTCTGTTAGAATTCAAGACTTTAACGTGCGCTCGTCAGGAGCGTGCACGTCACGCGGAGAGCAATGGATGAGCGAGTTCCTGTTCACATCGGAGTCGGTGTCGGAGGGGCATCCCGACAAGGTTGCGGATCAGATTTCCGATGCGGTGCTCGACGCGATTTTAGAGCATGACCCAACCGGCCGCGTCGCGGCCGAAACGCTCGTTTCGACGGGACTCGTCGTGCTGGCGGGCGAGATCACCACCAGCGCCAACGTCGACTACGGTCGCATCGCCCGCGACACCATTCGGCGCATCGGCTACAACGATCCGGCATTGCGCTTCGATGCCGACGGTTGCGCCGTGATGGTGTGTTACGGCCGCCAGTCGCCCGATATTGCGCAGGGCGTCGATCGCGCATCCGACGACTACCTGAACCAGGGTGCGGGCGATCAGGGCCTGATGTTCGGCTATGCGTGCGACGAAACGCCGACGCTCATGCCGTTCCCGATCTATTACGCGCACCGACTCGTGCAGCGGCAAAGCGAAGTGCGACGCGATGGCCGGCTCGCCTGGCTGCGGCCCGATGCGAAATCGCAGGTGACGGTGCGCTACGTCGACGGCAAGCCGCGCAGCGTCGATACCGTCGTGCTGTCGACGCAGCATGCTCCGGAGATGAACGAGCGTCAGAAGGAACTCGCCGAGGCGGTCGTCGAGGAGATCGTGAAACCGGTGTTCCCGAAGGACATGCTGTCGGGCACGCGCTTCCTCGTCAATCCGACCGGGCGCTTCGAGATCGGCGGCCCGCACGGCGATGCCGGCGTCACCGGGCGCAAGATCATCGTCGATACGTACGGCGGCGCGGCGCCTCACGGCGGCGGCGCGTTCTCGGGCAAGGATCCGTCGAAGGTCGATCGGTCCGCCGCCTACGCCGCTCGCTACGTCGCCAAGAACATCGTGGCCGCTGGCATTGCGAAGCAGTGCCAGGTGCAGGTGTCGTACGCGATCGGCGTCGCCAAGCCGATCAACGTGACCGTGTACACGGAGGGCACCGGCCGCATTTCCGATGCCCGCATCGTCGACCTCGTGCACGCGCATTTCGACCTGCGTCCGAAGGGCATCATCCGGATGCTCGACCTGTTGCGTCCGATCTATCGCAAGACGGCTGCGTACGGGCACTTCGGTCGCGACGAGCCGGAGTTCACGTGGGAGGCGACCGACAAGGTCGAGGCGCTGCGCGCAGCGGCGGGCCTGCGTGAGACGGCGGCAGTCGCGGCGGATTGACGCCGGCGGCGTGTTCGACGGCGCCGTACGTCGAGCGACTTGATAGAATGATCGGATTTCCGCGGCCACCACGCCGCGGAGGTTCCACTGGAGACTGCAATGGCCGAACGCACCCGTACCCGACGCAACACGCTCGAACGCCGCTGCCTGCCGAAGACGTTCAAGCGCATGTTCGTCGGCGCACCGAAGGGCATCTTCAAGATGCTCGAAAAGATCAAGAAGGCCTGAATCGGCCTTGAAAGCACGACCGAGGGCCGCGCGTTGCGGCCCTAGGCGCTTACGCGCCGCTCGGCAGCGTTGCGCCTAGCATCGCATGCCGTTCGCGTACTACAACCGCCTGAGCGTCACGCAGAAGCGCATCTACCGGACGAGCGACGCAATCGAGTCGATTGCGCTCCCGCCCGCCGTCGCGCCCGGTACGGACGTGGCGGCGATTCGAGCCGCGCTCATCGCCGCCGACCGTCGCGCGGTGCAGCGGAGCTGCCAACGCATCGTCGATGCGCTCGTTGCCGGCTATCACGTGCCGTCGATTCGGCTCAAGGTGCTCGCGCAGCGACCGGCGGACGACTACGGCGAATTGCATGGTCTCTACGAACCCGCGGAGGGTCGCGTTGCCGCGCGCATCACCGTGTGGATGCGGACGGCGCGGCGGCAACAGGTCGTCGCCTTCAAGAGCTTCCTGCGCACCGTGTGCCACGAGATCTGCCATCACCTGGACTACGAGCTCTTCGCGCTCCCGGAGACGTTCCACACCGACGGCTTTTACAAGCGCGAATCGAGCCTCGCCAACGCGTTGCTCGCCGCCGAGGCGGG
>DASSEA010000357.1:0-4918 GCA_035696805.1 Casimicrobiaceae bacterium | reverse complement strand
GCGCTTGATGGTAGCCGTCGCCTCCGCGCCGCACATCGGTTTCTTGTTGAACGTCTGTTCTCCGCACACGAAGTTGACCACCTTGAGCGAGACCGGCTTGGTCACGCCGAGCATCGTGAGCTCGCCGTCGGCACCCACGAGCCTGTCGCCGTCGAATGACAGGTTCCCGGACTTGAACGTGATCGTCGGGTATTTTTCGACGTTGAAGAATTTCTCGCCCTTGACGACGGGATCGAGTCGCTCGCTGTACGTGCGAATCGATGCCGCATCGATCGTCACGTCAATCGTTCCTTTCCGCGCCGGCCGGTCCAGAACGATCTTGCCGGTCGCCTTGCCGAAGCTGCCGTGCTGCGTTGAAAAGCCGATATGGCCGGCTGCCCACTGCGGCTGCGAGTGCGTAGGATCGATCACATAGGTTTCCTGCGCAGCGGCCGGGATGGCGATCAGCGCAGCGACGGCCGCAACGGTGAATCGGACGTTCATGTTCGTGATGCTCCTCGTGGTTGAAAGCGGCGTAACGATCGACGAAACGGGCACGGGCGGTGAACAGTGCTGCCTGTCGTTGTATTCCCCGACGGCCTATGCCGAGCGTTCCAGCAGGATGCGGACCCGCACGCGGATGTCGTCGGCGACCGTCGCCGTGTCGGCCCACTCGCCTTCGCCGATCTTGTAGTCGAGGCGCTTCAGCGAGAACGTGCCTTCCGCCGTGCGATTGCCGGCAGCATCGGACTTGATCGCGACCGGCACGACGCAGTCGCGCGTGATGCCCTTGAGCGACAGCTTGCCTGCGATCTCGTAGCGATCGCCGCCGACGCTGCGAATCGACGTCGACGCGAAATGCGCAACGGGAAATTTCGCCGTGTTGAACCACAGCGGACCCTTTGCCTCCGCTTCGGACTCGATGCTCGCGAGATCGACGCTCGCGAGGTCGATGTCGAACTGGGCGCGCGATTTGTCGAGCGCGCCCGGATCGAACACGACGTCGCCATTCCATTTGCGGAATCGTCCGTCGAAGTTGACGCCCATTTGCTTCACCGTGAAGGCGATGTCGCTCTTGGCGGTGTCGACGCCGGTCGCGGTGGCCACATTGGCGCCGAGCAGGAACAGGCAGGCGAGCGATGCAAGCGGTCGGGTCATCATGGGCGAAGTGCGGCGTCTCGTTTGAAGATCGGTAGCATGCGGACAAGGACGGCGTCGCGATCGACGAAATGGTGCTTGATCGCAGCCGCGACGTGCAAAACGATCATGCTCGCCAGCAGCGCGTTCAACGCGACGTGCACGGCGCGAAGCGTATCCGCGAGCGCCTTGTCCTTGGGCACGAGGTTCGGCAGCGGCACGATGCCGAGAAACACGACCTGCACGCCGGTCGCGGAACTGTACAGCCATCCGGACAGCGGGATGACCAGCAGTAACGCGTAGAGCATCGCATGGGACACTGACGCCGCTCGCCGCTGCCACGGCGGCATCGCAACCGGCGCGGGGTGCGGGCGCAGTGCCCGCCACGCAAGACGCAGCGACGTCGCCGCAAAGATCGTGACCCCGATCGATTTGTGCCACAGGTACCACTGCAGTTTGCGCGGCGATATCGGCAGCGGAACCATCGAAAGCCCGAGCAGCAGGTTCGCGACGATCAACAGCGCCGTGATCCAGTGGAGCGCAATCGCCGCACGGTCGTAGGTCTCCGGCATCGTGTCGCGCGACTCCGTGTCGCCGCTCGTTCGCATCGCTGCAGTCATCCGCAGGGTAACAGCACGCGCGCCGGCGCTATTCCGCGTGAACGGTCAACCGCCCGCCTTGAGTTCGAGCGCAAATGTGCGGACGCCGTCCAGCAACATCTGGACCGCCAGCGCCGTCAGCACGAGGCCCATCAGGCGTTCGACGGCGATCATGCCGCGCTCGCCGAGCGCGCGCTGCAACCGATGGGACGCCAGCAGCACGAACGTGGCCACCGTCATCGCCACCGTCAGCGCCACGACCCACGCGAGCCATTGCGCCGGATTGCGCGACACCATCAGCATGACGGTTGCAAGCGCCGACGGACCCGCGATCGAAGGAATTGCAATCGGCACCAGGAACGGCTCGGTACCCGGCGGGTCGCCGAACAGGCCCTCGGGATGACGAAACACCATGCGAAGCGCGATCAGGAACAGGATGATGCCGCCCGCGATCGCGACCGACACCTGCGACAGCTGCAGCCACGCGAGGAACGTCTGCCCGCCGAACATGAACGCGAGCAGAATCACGTACGCCGCAACGCATTCGCGCAGCACGATGCGCGCACGCCGGCCGAGGTCGACATTCGCCAGCGCCGAGACGACGATCGGCACGTTGCCGAACGGATCGATGACGAGCAGCAGCAAGACCGCTGCCGAAAAGATGTCGCCGACGGGCATCGTCAATCGCCGAGCACAATGCCTTCGCGGCGCGGATCGGCGCCGCCGATCCAGCCGCGCGATGTGCGCACGATCGCTTGCAGGCCGCTCGTCTGGTCGATCACCACCGTTCGATGGCCGAGCGCCTCCAATCGCGGCTTCAGCGCTGAAACGGCCGTGCCTTTCTCGAGTTCCGTCGGCCCGTTGCGGCTGCCGAAATTGGGTAGCGCGATGGCTGCCTGCGGATCGAGTTTCCAGTCGATCAGCGCAACCAGCGTCTTCACGACGAAATTGATGATCGCGCTCCCACCCGGCGATCCGGTGATGATCGCGACTCGACCGGTGGGGTCGTATGCGATCGTCGGCGCCATCGATGAACGCGGGCGCTTGCCCGCCTCGACGCGGTTGGCGACGGGCTTGCCGCCGTCGACGGGCACGAACGAAAAATCGGTCAGCTCGTTGTTGAGCAGAAAGCCGCCCGCCGTCATGAGCCGGCTCCCGAACTGGTCTTCGATCGTCGTCGTCATCGATACCGCATTGCCATCACGGTCCACGATCGCGATGTGCGATGTCGACGGAAACTCGGCCGCGGCATCGATGCCCTGTTCGCGCATCGGCTCGCGTTCGCTCGCCCGCGACGGGTCGCCCGGCATGGCAACGCCGAGGCTTCGGTTCACACTGATGAGTCGCGAGCGTGCGCGGAGGTAGTCGGCGTCGAGCAATCCCGAAGGCGCTCGAACGAAGTCGGGATCGGCCATGTAGACGCTCCGATCCGCGTAGGCGAGGCGCTCGGCCTCGCTCAGGAAATGCGCACTCCAGAACGATGCGGCGCCCATCGACGCAATGTCGTACGGCGCGAGCATGCCGAGCACCTGCAACACCGTAATCCCACCCGACGACGGCAGTGGCATGCCGCAGATACGGTAGCCGCGATAACCTCCGCAAACCGGCGTGCGCACCTTGATCGTGTAGCTCGCAAGATCGCGTCGCGTCAGGTCGCCGGGGTTGCGCTCCGCGCCGTTGGCGGTGCCCACGATGTCGTCGGCGATCGGTCCATCGTAGAACGGCTGCGTGCCCTGCGCAGCGAGCGTGCGCAGCGTGTTCGCGTACGCAGGATTGCGCAGCGTGGCGCCGACGGCCCGCGCCTTGCCCTCCGGCGTCAGAAAGTAATCGCGTGCGCGCGGCTGCGACCAGTGCGTTTCCGACGCGACCAGCGCATGCAGTCGCGGCGAAACCGGAAATCCGGCGTCGGCGAGCGCGATGGCACGCTCGAACAGGCGCGACCAGCGCAAGCGGCCGTGACGCCGATGCACGGCTTCGAGCAGCTTGACGGTGCCCGGTACGCCCACCGACCGGCCGCCAACGACGGCGTCGTAGAACGCGAGCGGCGTGCCGTCCGCGTTCAAGAACCGATCGGGCTTGGCAGCGGCGGGCGCCGTTTCGCGGCCGTCGTAGGCGGTCAGCCGGCCTGTCTTCGCATCGTGGTGCAGCAGGAACGCGCCGCCGCCGAGCCCCGACGCCTGGGGTTCGACCAAGCCGAGCACGAGCTGGACGGCGATCGCGGCATCGATCGCATTGCCACCCGCGCGCAGCACGTCGTAGCCGGCCGCCGTTGCGAGCGGGTTCGCCGCGGCGACCATGAAGTGCCGGCTCGCAACCGCCGCCTTGTCCATCCATCCGGACGGAGCCTCGGGCGCGACAGCCAGCGGCTGCGCATGCGCGAGCGACCACGCACCCAGCGCGACTGCGACGAAGGCGCCCGCGTGTGCGACGCGCATCACCGCGAATACGCCGGCAACGACACGTCGCAGCGCCGCATCCGCGGCGAGCGCCGCACGCGGCCAATCAGCCGCTATGCACGGTCCTTCAGCGACATGGCGCCCGCCATGTGAGCGCAGTGCGCGCAGCAGAAATAGCGACCACCGGACTCCATGCCGTGGCCGATGATCCTGCACTTGCAGTGCTCGCAAACGGGTGCAACGGTCGTGATCGCGCATTCGAACGAATCGAACGTGTGCGTCTTGCCGGCGATCGTCAGCGTGAAGCTCTTGTCGTAGTCGTTGCCGCAATGCTCGCACTTGGCCATCGTGAACTCCGCCTGAAAGGATGCGTCGGGACGCCACGAAGGGGCGTCGGATTTGCACGCGAAGTCATCATACGCCCGGCGCCGCGCGGCTTGCGGCGCCGGGCGCGAGCGGGTTACTTCGAAGGCACAGGCGCGGCCGGTACAGGCGCCGCGGGTGCGCTGACCGTCGTCGTGATCGGCGCCGTCGTCGCCGCTCGCGTCGCGCGATCGGTGCCGTGTATCGCGAGCAGTGGCACGATCATCAGTGCGACGATGTTGATGATCTTGATCAGCGGATTGACCGCGGGACCGGCCGTGTCCTTGTACGGATCGCCGACGGTATCGCCCGTGACGGCAGCCTTGTGGGCCTCGCTGCCCTTGCCGCCATGGTGGCCGTCCTCGATGTACTTCTTCGCATTGTCCCAAGCGCCGCCACCGGTGGTCATGGAGATGGCAACGAAGAGGCCCGTGACGATGGTGC
>DASSEA010000356.1:0-3156 GCA_035696805.1 Casimicrobiaceae bacterium | reverse complement strand
ATGATGGCGTAGTCCATGTAATACGCGCACGCATCGGGGCCCGCATAGGGATCGCCGGGAACGCGCGCTTGAAATAATGTGCGCGATCGCTCGAAACCGGCGGCCTCTATGGCGAATCGCAACCGCTCCGGGGGCAACGGAACGACGTGCGTGGGGTCAGTATGGAAGCGCGCCAGTGCAAATGGACAAAGCGGGTTCGGCGTTTCGACGATGAGCGGAGCGCCCGCGGCAAGGCGCGGGGCAACGAGCGAAAGCATCTGCTCGAGACGTTCGGGCAAGAGGTGCTCGGCGACCTGCAACGCGGACGCACCCGAGTAGGTGCGACCGTCCCGTTGGAGAAAGTCGACGAGATCCGCCAATACCACGTCGAAGCCCGCGATACGAAGCGCTGCCAAGGCGGTTTGATTGGCGTCGACGCCGACGCTCGCGATCGCCTGATCGCGCAGGATGCGCAAAAATTCCCCGCGGCCGCAGCCCAGGTCGAGGAACGGCCAACGCCGCGCCAACTCGCGATCGAGATAGGGAAGGTAGACGCGTTGCTTGGCGGCCACGATGGCGGAGTCGTAGAAGGCGGCCTCGAACAACGCATAACGTTCGTCGGCCGAGAGCATCGGTGTGGAAACGCTGGCGGGGATTGCGCATTTCCGGCGCGCAGGTTCGACGATCGGCGCCCCCGTCACCTCCAGCGTGTCGTCGAGGGTCGGGGGCAGCATTTTCTCGAGACTGGACTTCGCTTCCTGCACACGTGCGCCGATCGCTGCAATGTCTCGCTCGAGCCGCTCGACGGCCTGCAGCAACTGCTCGTTCTGGTCGGACAGCAGCGCATAGTGGTCGAGGCGCTCGCGCGCCGTGCCGCGTATTGAATCGAGGCTTCGGGCGATCTCGCCGCGTACCGACTCAAGGGCTTCGCGAAGCGCATCTTCGCCGCGCCGGCGCGATCGCTCGTTACGATCCTGCTCCTCGGCGAATCGCTGTTCCAACGAACCGACCCTTTGCCCCAATTCGCGTAGTCGCGTGAGCGTGTTGGCCCATTCGAAGACCGAAGCGATGCCCGCGGTTTTGCGTGCAGAAGGGGCCTCGCGCGCGATCGGGGATGCGGCGGGCGTGACCAAAGTTTGATCGTGCACGTCCTTCGCGCGCGGAGCGTACGAGCGCTGCTTGATCTCGGCTTCCATCAGACGTGCGATGCGCGAACCGGTCCATTCGGACGACGCCTTCACGTCCTCGGTCGCTCGCACCGTGACGCGAATTAGGCCTATGCCGATCCTGCGTGGATCCTGCGAAGTGCCGAGCTCGCGCGGTGACATCGGATGCGGCGGTATGATCTCGATCGAACGAGGCCCTTCCTGCAGCGCATAGCTAAACGTCGCGACCGTATCGGCTGCTTGGAATCGAACGTCGAACGCCTGCTCGCCTACGTGCACTGGGACCGCTTGTTCAACGTTGGGGCCGAACGCGCGGCCAACGATCTCGACGGTTCCCCGCACCGGCAACGGCTGACGAAAGCGGATCTCTACGTGCGGATGAACGTCGGCGTCCGACCAGCGCCCCCAGGGCTCGCGCGCCGACAATCCCTTGATCGAGTGCACCGACGAGGGCAGCCACGCACGCGCCAGATCGACTTGACGGACGGTCAGCTCGGCCGAGAATTGATGGGGCGCGTCGGGCTTTGCGGTGGGACGCTCGAAGCGGCCCTGCAACACGATCGACAACATCGCTTCCGCGCACTCGCGCCAGCTTCTGCGCTCGATCAGCGTGGAGTCAGGCACGTTGCCGATATCGCGCGCCCGCTGCCAGTCGACGAGCGCGCCGGCGATGTCCCGGCCTTCCGCGCCGCTGAAATACATCGCACGCGCGCCGGCGACTTCGCGGAAGACCGGAAGATCGCGTGCGATCAACGGTATCCCATAGCGCGCGGCCTCGATCAGCGGAAGTCCGTATCCTTCCCCCAGTGAAGCCGCCAGCAGGACGTCCGCCTTCCTGTAGATCGCGTCGAGCCACTCGTCGGTGGCGCCCTCGAACCAGTACAGCCGATCGCCGCGCTGGGGGTGATTACGCAATTTGAACGCGATCTCGTCGACCATCCAGCCCTGCTTGCCGACGATCACCAGATTGAGTTCGATGCCGTCGCCCCAGAGCGATTCGAATCCAGCGAGCGCTTGCGCGTAGCCCTTCCTCGGCTCGACAGTACCGACCATCAGTACAACCGGGCGCCCCACGATCTTCTCGAGCAACTGTTCGGCATCGGGCGGCAGTCCGCGGCTCGGAACGCTGTGCTCGATATCCGCGCCGAGCGGCAGCACGGCGATTCCGGGAAGCTCCGCTTCCGACCGTGAATGCGAGACGAGCCATGTCGACAATTCGCCGGCAACGGCATTGGAAATGCACAGAATGCCGTCGGCGACGCGCGCGAGCGTGTGCAGCCACGCGTCGTGCATCGTGTGGATTTCGGGCGGATAAAAATCGGGGCGCAGCACAGGCAGAAGATCGTAGACGACGAAAGTGATCATCACGCCGAGCGCCCGATAGTGAAGCAGCGCCGGCTCCTGATCGGGCACGAGATGAGCCGCCCAGTCGAGGCCGATGAAGACGTCGCCGCTCGCGACGTCGATCGGCGCATCGTCGGCCGCCGGTGCTACGCCGAGCCATTCACAGGTGAAGCGTCTCGCGTACCAGTAGCGGCCGCCTCGCGCCATCACGGGCTCGACGCGCCAGCCCGCGGGTGAACGTTCGAGCAGAGCCTGCAGCAACGAGCGCACGACGCGCTCGATGCCGGTACGCAAGTCCTGCGTCACGAGCACCGATATGTCGACCAGGATCTGGCGCATGGCGGGTCGCAGCACCGTCGCAGCGATGCTCTCGGCCGTCGCATGCCAATCCTCGCGGCTCGCGTCGCTCGTGGTTGTGATTCCCGCGACCTCCCGCATGAGCGCCCGATAGTCGGCCGTCCGGCCACTTTCGGCGAAATGCTCGATGGCATCGCGGAAGTGTCCGGCTATCGTCGCCGGATCGTGCTTGTCGCCGATGTAGCGTCGTGCGTTCGAAGCGAGCTGCGTGCGAAGCACAGGATCCCATGCCACACGGGTCAGCGCCCCCGACAGGTCGGCGTCCGAGAAGTCAGCCGGAATTCGCACCGCCACATCGGCCGGCACTTCG
>DASSEA010000355.1:0-3006 GCA_035696805.1 Casimicrobiaceae bacterium | reverse complement strand
ATCTCCTCTCGGAATGGGAAGCGACCCACGTTCACCGTGACCTGCCGCCGAACGTGTGGCAATTCATCAAGGATCGCGGCTTCCTCGGCATGATCATCCCGCGCGAGTACGGCGGCCTCGGCTTCTCCGCGTACGCGCATTCGCAGGTGATCACGAAGCTGTCGACACGCAGCGGCACTGTCGCGGTCACCGTACTCGTGCCGAACTCGCTCGGTCCCGGCGAGCTGCTGCTGCAGTACGGTACGGACGAACAGAAGCGGCGCCACCTGCCGCGCCTGGCGCGTGGCCAGGACATTCCGTGCTTCGCGTTGACGAACCCGCAGGCAGGGTCGGACGCTGCTTCGATTCCCGATTTCGGTGTCGTTTGTCATGGGGAACACGAAGGCAGGCGCGTGCTCGGCCTGCGCGTCACCTGGGACAAGCGCTACATCACGCTCGGGCCCGTCGCGACGCTGCTCGGCCTCGCGTTCCGTGCCTACGACCCCGAACACCTGGTCGGCGACCGCGAGGATCTCGGCATCACGTGCGCGCTGATTCCCACGTCGCACCCGGGGGTCGAAATCGGCCGCCGCCACATGCCGCTCAACTGCGTCTTCCAGAATGGCCCGAACTCGGGCCGCGACGTGTTCATCCCGATGGACTGGGTGATCGGCGGCGCGCCGATGCTCGGCAAGGGGTGGCGGATGTTGATGGAATGCCTCGCGGCGGGCCGCGGGATCTCGCTGCCGTCGTCGAATACCGGCATGGCGAAGCTGACCGTGCGGACGACCGGTGCCTACGCCCGCGTTCGCACGCAATTCAGGACGCCGATCGGGCGCTTCGAAGGCATCGAGGAAGCGCTGACGCGAATGGGCGGTAACCTCTACGTGATGGACGCGACGCGGATGCTGACCGCCGCCATCGTCGATCGGGGCGAGAAGCCTGCGGTGCTGTCGGGGATCGCAAAACTGCACATCACGTCGCGCAATCGCGAAGTGATCAACGATGCGATGGACATCGCGGGCGGCAAGGGCATCTGCATGGGACCGTCGAATTTCCTCGGCGCCGCGTACATGCAGATGCCGGTGTCGATCACCGTCGAAGGCGCCAACATCCTGACGCGCAGCCTGATCGTTTTCGGCCAGGGTGCCATTCGCTGCCATCCGTACGTACTGCGCGAGATGACCGCGGCGCAGGAGCAGGATCGGGCGAAGGCGCTCGCCGATTTCGACGCGGCGCTTGCGGGACACCTGCGCTTTGCCCTCCGCAATGCCTTGCGCGCGTTCGGCACCGGCCTGACCGGAGGAAGATTCGTGCGCGCGCCCCGCGACGTCGCGGCCGACACGCGTCGCTACTACCGCCAGCTCGCACAGTTTTCCGCGGCGCTCGCGTTCCTCGCCGACCTTTCGATGGCGACGCTCGGCGGCGCGCTCAAGCGCAAGGAAAAGCTTTCAGCGCGGCTTGGCGACGTGCTGTCGCTGTTGTACCTGTGCTCGGCGACGCTCTGGCGGTACGAGCGCGAAGGCCGGCAGGCGGCGGATGCACCACTCGTGCACTGGGCGATCCGTGATGCGTTGTTCGCGGCGCAGAACGCGATCGAGGGTGCGATCAGCAATTTCCCGAACCGGTTCATCGCGGCGTTGATGCGCGTCGTCGTGTTTCCGCTGGGGCGCCCGCACGTCGTTCCGTCGGACCGGCTGGGCCAGCATGTCGCGCGCCTGTTGATCGAGCCGTCCGCCACGCGCGATCGCTTGACCGCCGGCATGTTCATCGGCGATCCCGACCAGCCGGTCGGCCTGCTCGAACGCGCGCTCGCGGCGAGCGTTGCAGCCGAACCGGTCGAGCGAAAACTGCGCAGCGCGCTACGCAGCGGCAAGCTGTCGCCGCGGCTCGCGCCAGGGGAAGGCGCGGCGGAGATCGAGGCGCAGGCGCGCGCGGCCGGGATCATTTCGCAGGCCGAAGCTGCGCTGCTTGCGTCGCAGCGCGAACTCGCCGCGCGTGTCGTGAGCGTCGACGATTTTGCGCAGGATCTCGGAACGTCGCTGCTGCAACCCGGCGACCAGCCGTCGATCGCGCGCTCCGAGCCGCGGCCCGCCGGCCCGCAGCCTGCGCGGCGGGCGGTTGCGTGAGGAACGCAGCGGACGCATCTGACGAACCATGAGCCCGCGCCCGATCTACATCGTCGACAGTGCGCGCACGCCGTTTCTCAAGGCGCGCAACCGACCCGGCCCGTTCACCGCGGCAGACCTCGCGACCGACGCGGGACGCGCGCTGCTGCTGCGCCAGCCGTTCGCGCCCGCCGACATCGACGAAGTCATCCTGGGCTGCGCCGCGCCGTCGCCGGACGAAGTCAACATTGGCCGTGTCGCCGCATTGCGCATGGGCTGCGGCCACAAGGTGCCGGGCTGGACGGTGATGCGCAACTGCGCGTCGGGCATGCAGGCGCTCGACTCGGCGATGGATGCGATGCGCGCGGGCCGCTCGCACCTCGTGCTCGCCGGCGGCGTCGACGCGCTGTCGCGCGCGCCCTTGCTCTTCTCCGATGCGATGGTCGCGTGGCTCGCGAACTGGTACGCCGCGAAGACGCTCGGCAAGCGCGCCGCGTTGCTCGCCAGTTTCCGCATCGGCTATCTCGCGCCCGTCATCGGATTGATGAAGGGGCTCACCGACCCGGTCGTCGGGCTGCTGATGGGCCAGACGGCCGAGAATCTCGCGTATCGATTCGGCATCTCGCGCGCCGAGATGGATGCATTCGCAGCGCGCAGTCATCGCCGCGTGCTCGCCGCGCAGCGCGACGGACGCTTCGACGGCGAGGTGATTCCGCTGTTCGATCGAGCGGGCCACGTTTATCCGTCGGACGATGGCGTCCGCGAGGATTCGACGCCCGAGAATCTCGCGAAGCTCAAGCCGTTCTTCGACCGCAAATACGGCAACGTCACCGCCGGCAACAGCTCACAGGTCACCGACGGTGCCGCGTGGCTGCTCCTCGCGACGGAAGAGGGGCTGCGCAAGCACGGGCTCGTCCCG
>DASSEA010000354.1:0-2082 GCA_035696805.1 Casimicrobiaceae bacterium | reverse complement strand
GAAGCTTGGCGAACGTGTAGTGATAACCGACGAACATGCTCCGCACGTCGGGCAGCGTGATCGGTGGTGACGGCAGCATCGATACGGCCGGTGGCGGCGGCGGCAATACGAGCCGCGACAGCGCGTAGTGCGCCGACACCTCGAGCGTCACGTTGTCCGGCTGGCCCCGCAACGTGCCGATCGACGAGTTGCGCGCATCGAACCCATATGGCTGCCGATAGACGCGCTCGAGCATCGAAGCTGCGCCGGGAATGTCCGCGAGGAGCAGCGCGTTCGCTTCGATCAGTACGGATTTGCGTTCCGGATGTGGCTGCGACGCGATCGGCGCGACGGACAACAGGCTGTCCGAGAAACCGGCTGCGACTGCGCGCGCTTCAGGCGTTCCTGCTTTCGCCGTGTACTTGACGTTCTTCGCAATGAGCTGAACCGTCTGGCCATGCTTGTGAAAGACGACGACCTGCGACACGCCAATCGGATACGTCATCGCGCCGCCGAAGATGCGTCCTTCGCCGATGCCCTGGTTGATCGCCGATTTGAAAAAGAACGGTCGGTCGAACTGATCGGGATCGAGCTCGACGTAAACCTTGTCGTCCTTCTGCCACAGCGAGAACAGGCCTTTCGTCTCGCGCGCGTCCTTGACCACGTCGGCGAACGGCTTCGAGTTCTGCGCGGCCTGTGCGGCAGCGGCGGCTGCTGCAGCGACGGCGGTCGTTGCCGGCGATGCTGGACGGGCGGCACCGGGTGCGGCATCGCGCGGTGCGGCCGCGTTACGCGCATTCGCCTCGGCGGCGGCTGCGTGCGCCGCTGCGGCAGCGATCGCGGCAGTCTCGGAGGTTCGGGCGGCGTCGGCCGGCTGAATCGTGGCGCAACCGGACCTGACGATCGGCGCGAGCGGCGCGAGCAGGGCCGCGAGGCGGGTCAGGCGAGAGTACGACATGGACGAAGTGTCTCCGTGATTCGACTTCAGCTCGCCGCAGCGCAAGAGACGCCGCGCGATCGAGACGTTTACGCAGCCGTCAACTGACCGCGCAGCGAGTGCGGCAGCGCCGCGGTAATGTCGACGTCGACGTAATGGTCGATCGACGCCGCGTCGCCGGCGAAGTTGACGACGCGGTTATTGTCGGTGCGAGCAGCGAGCTCGCTTGAATCCTTGGTGGCGCGCCCGGTTACGAGAACGCGTTGTCGTGTGCCCACCATCGCTTCGCTGTAGTTCCGATATTGCGCATCGAGCAATGACTGCAGTCGCATAAGGCGTGCCCGCTGGACATCGGCATCGATCGCACCGGAAAGTTCCGCGGCCGGCGTGCCTGGTCTCGGACTGTACGCAAAGCTGAACGCACCGTCGAAGCGGATCGCCTCGACGAGCCGCAGCGTCGCCTCGAAATCCGCATCGGTCTCGCCGGGAAATCCGACGATGAAATCCGACGTCAGGGACAACTCGGGACGCGCCGCGCGGAGCTTGCGGACGATCGACTTGTATTCGAGTGCCGTATACCCTCGCTTCATCGCGGCGAGCACGCGGTCAGAGCCCGACTGCACCGGCAGATGCAGGTGCGAGACGAGTTTGTCGTTCGATGCAAAAGCGTCGATGAGCCTCGTCGTCATCTCTTTTGGATGCGACGTCGTGAAGCGCAACCGCTCAACGCCAGGAACGTCCGCCGCGTATTCGAGCAGCATAGCGAGGTCCGCTGTTTGGCAGTTTGCGCCGTCCGCCGTCAGTGGCCCACGGTACGCATTGACGTTCTGGCCGAGCAGCGTGATCTCGCGCACACCCTGGTCGGCGAGATCGGCGATCTCCGTCAACACGTCATCGAACGGCCGCGACACCTCTTCGCCGCGCGTGTAAGGGACCACACAGAACGAGCAGTACTTGCTGCAGCCTTCCATGATCGACACGAATGCGCGCGCGCCATCGACGCGCGGCGGCGGCAGGTGGTCGAACTTCTCGATCTCCGGAAACGTGATGTCGACCTGCGCAACACCCGACGAGCGTCGCGCGCGGATCATGTCCGGCAATCGGTGCAGCGTCTGCGGTCCGAAGACGAGGTCGACGTAGGGCGCGCGGCGGACGATCGCCGAGCC
>DASSEA010000353.1:0-9255 GCA_035696805.1 Casimicrobiaceae bacterium | reverse complement strand
AAGCAGGGACTGCAGCCGACTGGAGGCTCACCGGAAGCGCTCGCGCAGTTGACGCGCGCGGATCTCGAGCGCTGGGCGATCGTCGTGCGCGACGCGAGGATTCAGCCCGACTGAAACAGCGTCGCTTCGACGGTGCCGATTGAAGACGAAAACGCGATGACCTCCGGCCTGCCCACCGCATACGGCTCGGGGGGATCCGGCGTCGGATCCGATGCGCTGGCGTTGAACGGAAGGGCAACGGAGAAACCGATCGCCGCCAGCCGCAGCGCAACGCGCGAGAAAGAATGGATGCAGCGCATGCTCGCCTTCGATCCAATGGATCGACGAAGCGTGCCTGCGCCGCGCCGTGACGACCATCGGCGGCAAGCGCGGATGCGCGTAAGAATTCAGGAAGCGCGCTGGACTACTCGCGCGGCGTCGACCGCGTCGCGCAGGCGCGTCACCAGCGTGTCGAGCTCGTCGTCGCTGACGATGAAGGGCGGTGCGAGCAGCACATGGTCGCCGTGGCGCCCGTCGAGCGTGCCGCCCATCGGATACACGCACAGGCCGCGCGCCATCGCCTCGGCCTTGACGCGCGCATGCAGCCGCAGTGATGGATCGAACGGAGCCTTGCGTTCGCGGTCGGCGACGAGCTCGAGCGCCATGAAGAGCCCGCGCCCGCGGATGTCGCCGACATGCGGGTGATCGCCGAACGCGTGCACGAGACGCTCGCGTAAGCCGGCGCCTTTTCGCTTGACGGCGTCGAGCAGGTTGTCGCGCGCAATCACGCGCTGCACCGCGAGCGCCGCGGCACACGCCACCGGGTGCCCGATGTAGGTGTGGCCGTGCTGGAAGAAACCGCTGCCGGCGGCAAGCGCCGCGTGGATTGCGGAACCGACGAGTACCGCCCCGATCGGCGCGTAACCGCCCCCGAGCCCTTTGGCGATCGTCATCAGGTCCGGTGCGATACCTTCCTGCTCGATCGCGTGCAGCGTGCCCGTGCGGCCCATGCCGCACATGACTTCGTCGAGAATCAGCAGGATTCCGTGCCGATCGCAGAGCTCGCGAACACGACGAAAGTAGCCGGGAACGGGTGGGGCTGCGCCAAGCGTTGCACCGGCAACCGTTTCGGCAACGAACGCGATGATGTTGTCACCGCCGAGCGCTTGTATTTCCCGATCGAGTTCGTCGGCAAGGCGTTCGCCGTATTCCTCGGCCGACTCGTCCTCGCGTCGGTCGCGGTATTCGTAGCACGGTGAAACGTGCGGAACGTCGATCAGGAGCGGCGCGAATTGCGCACGCCGCCAGGCGTTGCCGCCGACCGCGAGCGCGCCGAGTGTGTTGCCGTGATAGCTTTGGCGCCGCGCGATGAAATGACGTCGCTGCGCCTGGCCCGTTTCAACGAAGTACTGGCGTGCGAGTTTCAGCGCGGCCTCGATCGCCTCCGACCCCCCCGACACGAAATACGCATGGTCGATGCCGGGCGGCGCGGAGGCGACGAGCGTGTCCGCGAGCGTCTCCGCGACGTCGGTCGTGAAAAAACTGGTATGCGCATAAGCGATCGCGTCCATCTGCGCGCGCATCGCGGCGAGAACGTCAGGATGCCCGTGTCCAAGGCAGGATACGGCGGCGCCACCCGACGCATCGAGATAGCGCTTGCCCTCGGCGTCGGTGATCCACGCGCCGCGGCCTCCCGACGCGATCGGAAGCACGCGGTTCAGCTGCCGATGCATCACCTTCGTCGGGGGTTGCGCGGACGCCTGCACATCGGGTTTCATCGATAGCCTCGGCGCTCCGCCAATTACCAGTGCATTCGCGTGATACTCGGCACCGAATCGAAATGCGCGTCGCGACTCAGGACCGGCAGCCGATGTTGAAGGGCGAGCGCAGCGATCCACACATCGCCCTCTACTACCCGCCCTTCTTCAGGCTTCGCACGCGCAGCGTCGGCATTGCCGCGATGACCTTCGCGCCGGCCACGCAATCGACGAAATAGCGCTTGCGGCCGGCGATCTCCTCCTCGACGAGCCCATGGATGTCGGTATCGAAGCCGGGAAAGCGCTCGTTGAAATCGCGTGCGAACTGCAGGTAGCGGACGATCTGTCGATTGAAGCGCTCACCGGGAATCAGCAGCGGGATGCCGGGAGGATACGGCGTCAGCAGCACGCTCGTCACCCGACCTTCGAGGTCGTCGATTTCGACCCGCTCGATCTCGCGATGCGCCATGCGCGCAAACGCGTCCGCCGGCTTCATCGCCGGCTCGAGGTTCGACAGGTACATCTCCGTTGTCAGCCGGCCGATGTCGTTCGCCTTGTAGATGCCGTGGATACTGTCGCAAAGCTCGCGCAGTCCCGTTTTTTCGTATCGCGGATGCGCCTGCACGAATTCGGGGAGCACACGCCATAGCGGCTGGTTCGTGTCGTAGTCGGACTTGAACTGCTGCAACGCAGTGAGGAGCGTATTCCAGCGACCCTTCGTGATGCCGATCGTGAACATGATGAAGAACGAATACAGGCCCGTCTTCTCGACGATGACGCCGTGTTCGGCCAGGTATTTGGTGACGATCGCCGCGGGAATGCCGTGCGCGGCGAAATCACCGGCCACGTCGAGTCCCGGCGTCAACACCGTCGCCTTGATCGGGTCGAGCATGTTGAAGCCGGGCGCGAGGTCGCCAAAGCCGTGCCACTTGTCCTCGGCGCGAATCATCCAGTCTTCGCGGTCGCCGATACCCTCCTCGGCGAGATGGTCGGGGCCCCAGACGCGGAACCACCAGGAGTCGCCGTATTCCTCGTCGACCTTGCGCATGGCACGCCGGAAATCGAGCGCTTCCATGATCGATTCCTCGACCAGCGCGGTGCCGCCCGGCGGTTCCATCATCGCTGCCGCGACGTCGCACGACGCGATGATCGCGTACTGCGGCGACGTCGACGAGTGCATCAGGTAGGCCTCGTTGAAGCGGTAACGGTCGAGCTGGCGCGTCTCGCTGTATTGAACCAGGATCTGCGACGCCTGCGACAGCGCAGCCAGCAGCTTGTGCGTCGACTGCGTTGCGAAAATCAGCGCGTCCTTCGACCGCGGGCGGTCCCTGCCGATGGCGTGCATGCCGCGGTAGAAGTCGTGGAAGGCCGCATGCGGCAGCCATGCTTCGTCGAAATGCAGCGTGTCGATCTTCGTCGACAGCAGGTCCTTGATCGTGTCGGCGTTGTAGAGCACGCCGTCGTACGTGCTCTGCGTCAGCGTCAGGATGCGTGGCTTGGTCTTGACGTTGCGCGCGAAGGGATGCGCACGGATCTTCTTTTCGATGTTCTCCCAGCGAAACTCTTCCATCGGGATCGGGCCGATCAGGCCCATATGGTTGCGCGTGGGCGTCAGGAACACCGGGATGGCGCCGGTCATGGTGATCGCGTGCAGCACCGACTTGTGGCAGTTGCGATCGACGACGACGATGTCGCCCGGCGCGACCGTCGCATGCCACACCATCTTGTTCGACGTCGACGTCCCGTTGGTGACGAAATACAGCTCGTCGGTCTGAAAGATGCGCGCGGCGTTGCGCTCGGACGCAGCGACCGGCCCCGAGTGATCGAGCAGCTGCCCGAGTTCATCGACGGAGTTGCAGACGTCCGCGCGCAGCAGGTTCTCGCCGAAGAACTGGTGGAACATCTGCCCGACGGGACTTTTCAGGAACGCCACTCCGCCCGAATGGCCGGGGCAGTGCCATGAATACGAGCCGTCGTTCGCGTAATGGACGAGTTCGCGGAAAAACGGCGGCGCCAGCGTATCGAGATACGATCGCGCCTCGCGCAGGATGTAGCGCGCGACGAATTCCGGCGTGTCCTCGTTCATGTGGATGAAGCCGTTCAACTGCCGCAGGATGTCGTTCGGGATGTGCCGCGACGTCCGCGTCTCACCGTGCAGGAACACGGGGATTTCGGAATTGCGAAACCGGATTTCCTCGACGAATCCGCGCAGATTGGCGAGAACGGCGCGCGTTTCCTCCGGCGAGCCGCCGCCGAACTCCTCGTCGTCGATCGACAGGATGAACGCCGAGGCGCGCGATTGCTGCTGCGCGAGGCCGGCGAGATCGCCGTAGCTCGTTACGCCGAGTACCTCCGTGCCCTCTGCCTCGATCGCGCGTGCGAGCGCACGAATGCCGAGTCCGCTGGCGTTCTCCGAGCGGTAGTCCTCGTCGATGATGACGACGGGAAAGCGAAATTTCATCCGTATCTCCAGACGCAAGTTGCGCGCATGCGCGCGCCCGGCGCGAATTGTGCGCCAAGTCGCCGCGTCAGTGCGGAAGAGAATTCAGCGAGCGGCCGAACGCCTTCGGGTCCGGGTTCACCCGAAAGTTCCAGGTGTCACCCGTGAGCGACGGCGATTGCGGCGCCCCAGCCCATCAGGCCCAAGCCGAGCGGCGTGCGCAGCCGTGCGCCCCACGGCGCGTTCTTCTCGGCCGCCATGCCGGCGGCGAGCGCGAGCATCCAGCCGACGTTGCCCATGCCGACGACGAACGTCACGAGCATCAACGCCCAGCAGCAACCGACGCAGAACACGCCGTGCGCGACACCGAGCCGGAATGCCTCGCGGATCGGCCGGCGGCCGCGCCAGTGTGCATTGATGAAGCTGAACGGCGTCCGGCACCGCTCCAGGCAGCGGTACTTCAGGCGGCTGAACTGGAACGCGCCTGCGCCCGCAATCACCGCGCTGCCAACGACCCACCCATGCGCGACCAGCCAGCCCGAACGACCGACGGCCTCGCGCACGCCGGCATCGAGCGCGTAGGCGACGAGCCCGAACGCCGTCCACGCGAGCGCATAGCCGCCCGCCACCGCCGCGACGAGCGGCCCGGCGTCCGGCCGATGCCCGACGATGCGCCGGAAGAACGACAGCAAGGGCAGCGTCGTCGGCAACATCATCGCCGCGATCATCAGGAGCCACGCGAGCGCGTACGCGACCACCGGCAGCACGCGCTCGCCTGCTGGAACGGCGCGACACAGCGCGGCAAGCCAGGCGAGGTCCTGCCACGCGCCGTGATCGAGCCACCGCTGCCACGGGCTCGCGCTCCAGGCTGCAAGCACGAGCCACGCACCGACGACCAGCGCGCCGAGCAGCGCGAGCGTCGTTCGCGCGTGCGGCGTGGCCGTCGCGCGACGCAATGAACCCGCGAAGGCTTCAGGCGGCACGCTGCGCGCGCGTCACGCTTCGAAGCGAAACACGCTTTGCAACGCGTTATGTCCGCGGATGTGGATGTCCTTGCCCATCTTCGCGTGATTCGTCGACCGGTATTCGAGCGCCTTGCCGACGAACACGGGGGCACCCGGAACCGTCGAAAAGACCGTGTCGGTCAGCGTCGTCGTCTTTCCCGACGCGCTGCGATAGGGCTCCAACTCGGCGTAGCCGGCATCGCCGACCTCGATGATGCCCTTCCCGCCCTCGACGGTGAACTTGATCGGCACCTTCTCGACGGACACGACTTCGCCGACGAGCTTCGCGAGATCCGCCACGGGACCGCCGAGCTTGCCGGTGTAGACAGCGAGGATCGCCTCCTCCTGCGCCGGTGACACACGGTCGTCGAGGTATACCGCCGCGCGCCAGTTGCCCTGCAGGATGTTCCCGGGGATGTGCGCGATCAGCGCGATCGTGTGATCCGACACGTCGACGCCGTTCACCGTTCCCTTGTCGAAGTGCCACGCGACGATCGTATCGCACGTCTTGTAATCCGGATCCTCGCCGATCCAGCACGGACACAGCACGCGGCAATTGCAGACTTCCAGCAGACGCCCTTCGAGTTGATAACCCATAGCGACCCCCTCCATATCCGTTGCGGGATCCGAACCGCCGGAACGCGGCCGGGCGAGTCATCGTACGCCGCCAAGTCAGGGCTTGCCAGACGGATTATTCGCGCGGCGGCGAGGTGTCTAGCGGCGGCCGTTGGCGAGCCGCACGGCCTCGGGGCGTGCGCGCAGCCGCGCCATCGCCCACACGCCGATCGCCGGGCCGATCGACAGCGGCACGAACGCGTAGCGCCATCCCATCGCCGCGACGAAATGCGGAATCAGCTGGATCGTCACCAGCGTCAACAGAAAACCGAGCGCCGTCTGCAGCGTGAGCATCGTGCCGACGCGCGACCGATCGGCCAATTCCGCGATCGACGCGGAGAACTGCGCGGAATCCGCAACGATGCTGATGCCCCAGATGATCGTGACCGCCACCAGCAGGATCGGTGGCCCGCCGTAAAGCAACCCGATCGTTGCGGCGCAGCTCCCGCTCACCGCCATGGCGACGATCGTCAGCGTCGTGCGGCCGAGGCGGTCGGCGAGCAATCCCGCCCCGACGCAGCCGATCGCGCCGGAAGCGATCGTCGCGAACGCCGCGAACTTCGCAGCCACGCTGGCGCTGTCCGGCGGCATCGTCAGGGAAAAGCTCGCCTGCAGGAAGACGCCGATCCACGCCCACATCGCGTAAAGCTCCCACATGTGGCCGAGATAGCCGAGGTTCGCGAGCCGCAGCGGAACATCGCGCCATGCGGTCAGGATCGCCCGCGGATCGACGCGGGGTGACGGCCCGCGGTTAGGACCGATGCCGGCCAGGGCGATGCAGAGCGCGGCGAGGAGCGCGGCGACCGACGCGGTTGCAACCGGTACGCGCCACGCGACGCCGCCCAGCGCATTGA
This sequence comes from Casimicrobiaceae bacterium, assembly GCA_035696805.1. GTDB lineage: Bacteria > Pseudomonadota > Gammaproteobacteria > Burkholderiales > Casimicrobiaceae > VBCG01. The sequence goes on along the minus strand of DASSEA010000353.1, from coordinate 2,606 downwards.
ACAGATGTGGCGAAGCCGAGCCGAGCGTCAGCGCACCGACGAGGATGCCGACCATCAGGCCCATGTCGCCGCTCGCCCACGTCGACGCGAGCTTCATCCCGACCGGATAGACGCCAGCCATCGAGATGCCGGTAATCGCGCGCAGGCCGAGTGCGGCAGGCGACGCCGGATCGATGACGAGCAGGCCCGCGTTCGCGATCGCACCGACAATCGCCGACGCAGCGAACATCCGGCGCGGATCGACGCGATCGGCGAGGCCAAGCACCGCACTGGCGACACACCCGACGACGAAGCCGAGCTGCACGGCGCTCGTCAAGGCCGCCTGCGTGAATGCGCTCAAGTGAAACTCTGCCGTCAGCGCCGGCAACACCGCCGATGCCGAGAACCACAGCGACATGGCGGCAACCTGGCTGATTGCGATGACGGTGATCGAGAATCCTTTCGAGGGGGCCCGGTTGCCGGGTACCATCACGCCTCCGCCCGGATTGACGTTGAGCCGCCGCGCGTTGCGGCAGCGCCGGCCGAATCGTCCCCGAAAGCTGCCGCAATCGCAAACCCCACGCCATGGCACTCAATATCTTCAGCCGGCTGATGCCGCCGGAAATCAGCTTCACGGGCCAGTTCTGCGAACAGGCGAAATGCATCCACGAAGCAGCGCAGGAATTGCGCGACATGGTGGAGGGGCAGAAGATCGGAGCCGACCAGCACGTCGCGTCGATCCGTCGGATCGAGGCACGCGCCGACGGCGTCGCGCGACAGATCTTCATCGGCGCCAACCGGACGTTCCAGGCGCCGATCGATCGCGAAGACATCATGCGCCTCGCGCACGACCTCGACGACGTCGTCGACCTGATCGAGGATACGGCGAAGGGGATCCAGCGCTACGCGATCTCGGTGTTCGGTCAGGAGATGCGATCGATGGTCGATGCAGTCGTCGAAAGCGCGGACCTTCTGCAGCAGGTCATGCCGCACCTCGATGAGATCACGCGCGAGCACCGGACGATTTTCAGGCTGTGCGAAAAGATCGGGCAGCTCGAGGAAAGCGCCGACGAGTCGTTCGATGCCGGCCTCTCACGGATCCGCGCGGAACTCGGCGCGGGCACGCTGAACCCGATCGGCTACCTCGACCGCAAGGAGCTCTACGAATTGCTCGAACGCGTCGTCGACAAATGCGACGACGTTGCGAACGTCGTGCAGACCGTGACCGCCAAGCACGTCTGACTGCGCTCGGTAAACGTAGCATCGTCAAAGAGACGCCTGGTGGAAATCGCCTCGGTCGGAATGCTGACGCTGGTGGGGCTGATCGGCGTCGCGCTGCTGTTCGATTTCATGAATGGCCTGCACGATGCGGCGAACTCGATCGCGACCGTCGTGTCGACGCGTGTGCTGAAGCCCGGTACGGCGGTGGTCTGGGCGGCATTCTTCAACTTCATCGCCTTCGCAGTATTCGGGCTGCACGTCGCGCAGACGATCGGCACCGGGATCGTCGAAGCGGGCGTGATCGACGCGCACGTGATCTTCGGCGCCCTGACCGGCGCGATCGTATGGAACGTGGTGACGTGGCGCCTGGGACTTCCGTCGAGCAGCAGCCATGCGCTGATCGGCGGTCTGGTCGGCGCGGGCGTCGCCAAGGCCGGGGTGAACGCCGTGGTGTTCGGCGGGCTCGGCAAAACGGCGGCAGGCATCGTGCTCTCGCCCGTGATCGGGTTCGTCCTTGCGCAACTGCTGGTCGTCGGCGTCCAGTGGGTGAGTCTGCGTTCGACGCCCTTCGCCGTCGATCGCCGCTTCCGCGTGCTGCAGCTCGGTTCAGCGGCGCTTTATTCGCTCGGCCACGGCGGCAACGACGCGCAGAAGACGATGGGAATCATCGCAGTGCTGCTGTATTCGCAGGGGATGCTCGGCGCGACGTTTCACGTGCCGTTCTGGGTCGTGATCACCTGTCAACTCGCGATGGCGCTCGGCACGCTGATGGGTGGCTGGCGCATCGTGCACACGATGGGCTCGCGCATCACGCACCTGAAGCCGATCCAGGGCTTTTGCGCGGAGACCGGCGGTGCGCTGACGCTGTTCCTCGCGACCGGACTCGGCGTGCCTGTTTCGACGACGCACACGATTACCGGCGCCATCGTCGGCGTGGGCGCGGCGCGGCGCGTTGCGGCCGTCCGCTGGCATGTCGCGCAGCGCATCGTCGTCGCGTGGGTGGTGACGTTGCCGGCGGCGGCGTTGATGGGCGCTGCCGTCTATGCGCTGTCGAGCGCGTTCGGCTGATCCGGCCGCGTCGGGCTAGCGCTGGCGCGAATTCGCCTGGCGATGTCAGCGCGTTACATCTTCGGCAGCGTCACGCCCTGCTGCCCCTGGTACTTGCCGCCGCGATCCTTGTACGACGTCTCGCACACTTCGTCGGATTCGAAGAACAGCACCTGCGCGACGCCTTCGTTGGCGTAGATCTTCGCGGGCAGGGGCGTGGTGTTGGAGAACTCCAGCGTCACGTGACCCTCCCACTCCGGCTCGAGGGGCGTCACGTTCACGATGATGCCGCAATTACTTACGAAGATCCCGGCTTGCACAGCGAAGTTGCCGGCCTCCGGAACGGTGAGGCAATAAAC
>DASSEA010000352.1:0-3423 GCA_035696805.1 Casimicrobiaceae bacterium | reverse complement strand
GCGTGATGCGGAAGCGGGGCATCGCGACGCGAAGGACCTGTCGAAATCGGTGCTCGAATCGTCGCGCCAGATCTGGCTCGCCGGTCTCGGCGCCTTCTCGCGCGCGCAGGCGGAGGGGATGAAGGTGTTCGAGGGACTCGTGAAGCAGGGAGAAGTCGTCGAAACGAAGACGCGCCGGGCGGCGACCGACACGGCCGTTGCTGCACGTCACGCGGCGCAGACCAAGGCAAGGGAGATGCAGCAGATGGCAGGCGGCACGTGGGACAAACTGGAAAAGGTCTTCGAGGACCGCGTCGCGCGTGCGCTGTCGCGTCTTGGCGTGCACACGCAGACCGACGTCGAACGGCTGGCGGCACGCGTCGACGCGTTGGCAGAAGCGGTCAACGAACTGATCAAGGCGAGCGGCGCCAAGCCGACGCTGCGGCCGGCATCGTCGGTCGAGCGATTGGTCAAGGGGGCGGTATCGACGGCAACCCGCACGGCGACGAGCGCGGCACGCAACGCAACCGGTGTCGTATCGAAAGCCGCGCGCAATGCGGGCGGTGCGGTGACGACCGCAGGCAAGACCGCGAAGCGCACGGTCCGAACCGCGCGCAAGGTCGCGCGCGCCGCAATCAAATAGCGCGCGCTGGTTGGGCGGCGGGCCTAAGAATCGCGATTGAGGCGATCGACCTGCTTGATGTAGTGCGTCATCGCGTCGTCGGCGCTCATGCCCTTCAGCTTCGACCACGCGTCGTACTTGGCGCCGCCGACGAAATCGAAGCCGCCGGGGCGATCGCCACGGGCGTCGCCTTCCGTCGCCTGCTTGTAATACGCATAGAGCTTCAGCAGCGTCGCGTTGTCCGGGCGCTTCTTCGTCTGCTTCGCCGCGGCCGCAGCGGCCTGGAACTTCGTCTTCAGATCGTCCTTCTTCGGCGCTGCAGCCATCGGGGCTCCGAGTCGTCGTTTGAGCGGGCAGGCAGTCGTGCTACTTTAGCGCCAACGTGAACGCGCGCGCAAACGAACGCGCGGGCTTTCTCCCTTCTTCCTCCGGGTTCCGTGGCCAGGCGCGAAAAGCTTTCGGCGGTCGATACCGCGTGGCTGCGGATGGATCGGCCCGCCAACCTGATGATGATCTGCGGCGTGCTGATGTTCGACCGCCGCCTGTCGCTCGCGCGCTTGCGCCGTGTCGTCGACGAGCGCTTTCTCGTCTTCCGGCGCTTTCGGCAGGTGCCCGCGCAGACCGCGACGGGCGCGTACTGGCGCGATGATCGCGACTTCGACATCGCCGCGCACGTCGTCACGTCACGGCTCGCGGCACCCGCCGGCGATGCCGAACTGCAGGCGCTCGCGTCTGAGTTGGTCGCGACGCCGCTGTCGCACGAGCGGCCGATCTGGCAATTCCACCTCGTTGCCAATTTCCGCGGCGGCTCGGCCGTCATCATCCGCATCCATCACTGCTACGCGGACGGCATTGCACTCGTGCGGGTGATGCTGTCGATGATGGACGCGAGCGCGGACGGCCCGCCCGCGATGCCGTTCCACGGCAAGGAGCGCACGGCGGCGACGGACGATCCACTGCTCGATTGGCTCGGACCGCTGGGCGGCATGGTGAAGTCGACGCGATCGGTCGGACGCATGCTGCTCGAAAAGGGCGCGGGCCTGCTGACCGATCCCGCGCAGGCCGTCGCGCTCGCAGGTCAAGGCTCAGCGGTGACGGCCGAAGTCGCGAAACTCGCCTTCATGGGCGAGGATTCGCGCACGCGATTCAAGGGTGCCCCGGGTGTTGCGAAGCGGGTGGCCTGGGCCGATCCGTTACCGCTCGACGACGTGAAAACCATCGGGCGCGCGCTCGGCGCCTCGATCAACGATCTGCTGCTCGCATGCGTAGCGGGTGCGCTGCGCGACTACCTGATCGAGCACGGCGATGCCGTGGACGCGCTGACGATCCGCGCCCTCGTACCCGTCAACCTGCGTCCGATCGACAAGGCCTACCGGCTCGGCAACCGTTTCGGGCTCGTATTCCTCGACCTGCCGATCGGCATTGAAAATCCGGTCGAGCGCCTGTACGCCGTACGCGAAAACATGCGGGCGCTCAAGGATTCGTATCAGCCGCTGCTCGCGCTCGGGCTGCTCGCCGCCATGGGCGCGGGCCCGCAGGTGCTGCAGGACACGGTGCTGCGCACACTCTCGCGCAATGCGACGGCGGTGATGACCAACGTGCCCGGGCCGCAGGCGGCGTTGTGGCTCGGCGGCGCGAAACTCGCGAGCCTGATGTTCTGGGTGCCACAGTCGGGCGACATCGGGCTTGGCGTATCGATCCTGTCGTACGACGGCAGCGTGCGCTTCGGCATCGTCGCCGATCGCGCGTTGTGCCCCGACCCCGAGCGCATCAGTGCGCGCTTCGGCGACGAGTTCGAGAAGCTGACGCTGACGACGCTGCTCTGTCCGTGGCCGCGCGACGGTGACCTCGACCCGGCGGATGCGGCGCGCGCGGTGGCTCGGTGACCCTCACGGCCACGCCGGGTGCGTGTTCGGCACGACGAACGCTTCCTTCAGATACTGGTTCATCGGCACCGTCAGTTCCCGGGTCGAGAACCAGCGCGCGTAGATGCGGCGGATTTCGCCGCTCTGGAACATCTCGTTCAACGTGCGGTCGACCAGCCGCTCGAATGCCGGCTCGTCCTTGCGCAGCATGATCGCGTAAGGCTCGACCGACAGGAATCTGCCGACGACGGCGAACTCGTCGGGCCGTTGCGCCTTCGAGATCAGGCCATAGAGCAGCACGTCGTCCATCGGAAACGCGACGGCCTTGCCGTCCGCGACCGCCGCGAACGACTCGTTGTGATCACTGGTTTCGAGGATCGTGAGCTTCAACACGCGATCGTCGTTCATCTGGCGCAGCATTTTTTCGCTCGTCGTACCCTTGGTCACGACGACGGTCTTGCCGCGCAGGTCCTCGACGCCCAAGATGTTCGACGACTTGCGTGCGAGCATCTTGATGCCGGCGACGAACGTCGTATACGCGAACGCGACGTCCTTCTGGCGATCGCGCGTGTTGGTCGTCGATCCGCATTCGAGATCGACCTTGCCATCCTTCACCATGGCGATGCGGTTCGCCGACGTGACCGCGACGAAACGGACGTCGAGCCGCGGCAATTTCAGTTCGTTCTTGATCGCGTCGGCCACCTTCAGGCACAGGTCGACCGAATAGCCCTGCGGCTGCTTCTGGCTGTCGATGAACGAGAACGGCACGCTCGCCTCGCGCACGCCGATCGTCAGCGCCGCAGAATCGCGGATGCGCTTCAGCGTGTCGATCCGCTCGGCGGTTGGCGATGCATCCGCGGCGGGTGCGGCGGCCGCCAGCGTGGTGGCGTTCTGCGCGACCGCGACGGCAGCCGGCAACAGCAGCGCCGCGCAGAGCGCGAGCGCCAGTCGTGAAGT
>DASSEA010000351.1:0-2395 GCA_035696805.1 Casimicrobiaceae bacterium | reverse complement strand
GCAATGGCGGCGACCATGCCTTCGTGGCGCTCGGTCGCGTCGAGATGCCGCGTGCCGAAGAGGATCGTGAACGCGGCGAGCAGCACCGCGACGTAGAACGCGTGGTCGTTCGCCGACCCGGCCGCGCTCGATGCCGACTCGGCAGTCGCCGGATCGCTCAACAGGATTCCGACGCTGACCGCGACCGCCTTCAGCTGCAGCGCGATATACGGGACGATGCCGACGACCGCGATGATCGTGACGAGTCCGCCGAGCAGCTGGCTTTTGCCATAGCGCGAAGCGACGAAGTCGGCGATCGACGTGATGCGGTTCGCGTGACTGATGCGGATCATCTTCCGCAGCACGAACCACCACAGCACGGCCATCAGCGTCGGTCCGAGGTAGATCGGAAGGAAACCGATGCCGGTGGCCGCGGCGCGGCCCACGCTTCCGTAGAACGTCCAGGTCGTGCAGTACACGGCGAGCGAAAGCGCATAGACCCACGGATTGGCGATCAGGCTGCGTTTGGCATCGGCGCGCTTGTCGCCGACGTAGGCGATCGCGAACAGAAGCCCCAGGTAGCCCAGCGCAACGACCGCAATGACGGTGCCGTCCAGTCGCACGCGTCAGCCACCTGTGCCCGGGCCCCGCGGCGCGCCGTCGGTGTCGGCGCGCTCGACGACGAGTGCAAGCATCAGGATCAGCGCACCCCAGGCGACGAAGACGTACACGAAGAGCAGCGGCACGTCGCCGACCGTCGCCGGCCGCTCGAACAGGTAGAGCAGCGGAAAATTGAGCAGCAGGCAGCCGAGCAGGAACAACGCGACCAGTCGCTGTCCGGTCAATGTCACTCTCGTCATGACTTCCTCCGCGTGCGATCCGCCCTACTGCCGGAAATCGAGTGCAAGCCGTTGCTGCAGTTCGCGCGCCTGCCTGAACGATTCCTTCAGCATGTGCCGGTCGAACGCATTGAGCCTCGACGGATCGATGCGGTTCGGCGCGCGCGTTGCCTCCGGGTCGAGTTGCTGGTGGCGTAGCCGCAGCGACTGGATGAAATAGAACGCCTCCACGATAGCCCGCATGTCCGCCGTTCGGACATGCAGTTCCGGCGCCGCGAGACGCAATCGCTCCGCCGTGTTCGTATGCGCGATGCCGAAGCGCAACGCGTGGATGCGAGCCGCTTCCACGAACGGTCGCAATCCATAGAGCTTGAGGTCGAGCGTATGCGGGAATTCCGGCGAATGGTCGTACTGGAAATCGCGCAGGATTCCGAGCGGCGGCCGCGTCGCCAGTGCGCCTTGCGCCATCTGCAGAAGGAATCGCGGCGTTGCCTGCGTCAGCGGAAGCAACCATTCACGCAGCTGCTCGGCCAGTGCCGGATCCCCGAACACGGCGCGGAAGTCGAAGAAGATCGCCGAGTGCAGCAACGCCTCCGGGTCGGTATTGCGGATCCAGGCGGAGAACTGGAGTTGCCACTCCGGCAGCGACAGGCACCAGCGCGGATTTCCCGCCATGATGTCGCCCTTGCACAACGGAAAGCCGCAACGATCGAGTATCTCGTTGACTGCGCGGGCGAACGGCAGCAAGCGTTCGCGCGACTCCTCGGGATCCGTGCCTGTCGGCAGAGCGAAGATCACGCCGTTGTCCTGGTCGGTCGCGAACGTCTGCTCCAGGCGGCCCTCGCTGCCGAGCGCAATCCAGCAAAAGCGAATGCCGGTCAGCCGATGGCGAGCCAGCTCGAGCTCGAGCACGCGCTGCGTCAGGCGATCGTTCAACGCCGCGATGAAGTGGGTGAGCCGTTCCGCGGCCACGCCGTTGACGAGCATGTCGCGGGTCAACTGTCGAATGTCGCCCGCGGCGTCTCGAAGCGCCGCCTCGTCGTTCGCGGCGGCGATCGTCTCCGGCAATTGGCGCAGCGTCACCCGCTGGACCGAGAAGAGGTCCCGCTGCGAGACGATACCGATCATCCGTCCTTGATCCATCACCGGCGCATGCCGGATCCCGTGACGCGTCATCACGAGCGCGGCGTCGTACGCCGACGCTTCGGCCGACAGCGTTCGAGGATGCGGCGTCATCACGGTGGAGATCGGCGAGCGCAGGTCGACGCCGTCGACCACGACGCGGTCGAGCACGTCCTGCAGCGTGAAGATGCCGATCGGTTCCTGGTTCGACGCGACGACGACCACTGAGCCGATCTTGGCCTCTCGCATCGTCGCGAGCGCTTCGCGGATCGGCGTTTCGGCGAAGCAGGTGATCGGTTCGCGGCGCACGATCACGCGAAGCGGGCTCGCCATCGTCTGCTGCTCGGAGCTGACCTCGGTGAACCGGGCATGCAGGCGCGCGCGGGCCTGTTGCAGCATCGCCGTGATGCGGGCGATGCAAAGGCGCTCGAACGCCGGCGCGCGCCGCAGCCACT
>DASSEA010000350.1:0-9198 GCA_035696805.1 Casimicrobiaceae bacterium | reverse complement strand
CTGATGGGCCGCCAGGGGTTGATGGAAACATGACGCAGCCGATGCCCATCGCGAGCGACATGCGCAGGGACCTGCTGCTGTTCGGCGGTTTCGCGCTTGCTGTCCTGACGATGCCGATCTGGATGGCGCCGCTCGGCGCCGCGTATCCCGACCTGCTGCAGCGCTTCGCGATCTACGGCATTTTCGCGATCGGCTTCAACATCCTGTTCGGCCTGACAGGCTACCTGTCGTTCGGCCACGCAGCGTTCCTCGGCGTCGGCTCGTACACGGCGGTCTGGAGTTTCAAACTGTTGACGATGAACGTCATTCCGGCCGTGATGCTCGGCATGCTGGTCGCGGGCCTGTTCGCTCTCGTGATCGGCTACGTGAGCCTGCGGCGCTCCGGCATCTATTTCTCGATCCTGACGCTCGCGTTCGCGCAGATGGCGTACAACCTCGCGTACTCGGTACTGACGCCCGTCACCAACGGCGAAACCGGACTGCAGATCACGCGCACCGATCCGCGGATCGTCGACAGCTGGCTGCAGGGCGCAAGCTCGCTCATTCCGCCGACGACGCTGTTCGGTCTGCCGATGCGCGGCTACAGCGGATTCTATGTTTGCGCGGTCGCGTTAATCGTCGCGTTCTACGTCGCGCTGCGCATCACGCGCTCGCCTTTCGGCACGATGCTGCGTGCAATCAAGTCGAACCAGAACCGGCTGAATTTCACCGGTGTCCATTCGCGTCCCTATGCTCTGGCGGCGTTCGTGATCTCGGGCGTGTTTGCCGGCCTCGCCGGCGCCCTGCTCGCAGCGACCGATCCGCTGGCCGGTGCCGAGCGCATGCAATGGACGGCGTCGGGGGAAGTCGTGCTGATGACGATCCTGGGCGGCGTCGGAACGCTGATCGGCCCCGTGCTCGGCGCGATCATCATCAAGTACTTCGAGAACATCTTCTCGTCGTTCAACGCGCAGACGCTGCACGGAGCCTTCGGCTTCCTGCCGCAGCCGCTCGAAGACGCGGCGGTCGCGGTGTCCGGACTTTTCGTCGGCGACGGCTGGAACCTCACGCTTGGCGTGCTGTTCATGCTGCTGGTGATCTTCCTGCCGGGCGGCGTCATGGAAGGCATTCGTCGCATCGGCCGCATGCTGTCCCGGGGTGGGCGCAGGCCCGACGCGGTCGAGCGACGCCCTCGCGATGTGCGGAGCAACGTCCTTCGTCCGCAAGCCGGCTCGGTCCAGGCGCTCGGCAGCGGCGGCCGGCTGCGGACAGCCGGCGCCCGCGTGCCCTCCGGCGAATGACGGGTCGGCGGATGGCGATCCTCGAGGTTCAGTCGGTAAACAAGAGCTTTCGCGGCCTGCGTGCGCTCTGCGATGTGAACCTGAACGTCGACGAAGGCAGCGTACACGCGATCATCGGCCCGAACGGCGCCGGAAAGTCGACGCTGCTGAACTGCTTCGTCGGCCGCCTGACGCCCGACACCGGCGCCGTCTTGTTCAACGGGCGTTCGCTGATCGGTCTCGCCCCGCACGAGATCAACCAGGCGGGCGTGGTCCGCGTATTCCAGACGCCGGAGATCTTCGCCGACCTCTCGCTGATCGAGAACGTCATGATTCCTACGCTCGCGCGGCGCGACGGCGCATTCGCTGTCAACGCGTGGTCGCGGTCCGATCAGCAAGCGGACGTCATCGACCGCGCCGCGCACGTACTCGAGGACGTCGGACTCGCGGATCAGCGGCACGTGATCGCGGCGACGCTGTCGCGCGGCGACAAGCGCCGCCTCGAACTCGCGATGTGCCTCGTCCAGGACCCGAAGCTGTTGCTGCTCGACGAACCGACCGCGGGCATGTCGCGTGCCGACACGAACCGGACGATCGACCTCCTGAAACGCATCGGCGAGCGCCGCATCACGAAGATCATCATCGAGCACGACATGCAGGTCGTGTTCTCGCTCGCGAGCCGTATCAGCGTGCTCGCACAGGGCGCGGTGATCGCGGAGGGGGACCCGGCGTCGATCAAGGGCGACCCGCGCGTGCAGGAAGCCTATCTCGGCGGCGCACGCGCATGAGTTCGGAGTACTTCCGCTGTCGCGACGTCCACGCGTACTACGGCGAAAGCTATATCGTGCAGGGGGTGAACTTCGACGTGCGCGAGCGCGAGATCGTCGCGTTGCTCGGCCGCAACGGCGCGGGCAAGACGTCGACGCTGCGCACGATCGCGCGGCTCGGCGATCCGGAGCTGCGTCGAGGCGAAATCTGGTTGCGGGGCACCGCGCTCCACGAGCTGACGGCGTGGCAGGCCGCGCGCATCGGGGTCGGACTCGTTCCCGAGGATCGCCGGATCATCGGCGGGCTGACGGTGGAGGAGAACATCGAACTCGCGCAGATCGAGGAGCCGCGCGGCTGGTCACTCGAGCGACTCTACGCGCATTTCCCCCGGCTCGCCGAACGACGGTTGCAGGAAGCGGTGACGTTATCCGGCGGCGAACAGCAGATGCTCGCGGTCGCGCGCGCGCTCGCGCGAGACGTGAAGCTGCTGCTGCTCGACGAACCCTACGAGGGGCTCGCGCCTGTCATCGTGCGCGAGATCGAGAAGATCCTGCACGAAGTGAAGGAACTCGGCTTCACGACGATCATCGTCGAGCAGAATGCCATCGCCGCGCTGAACCTCGCCGACCGCGCGATCATCCTCGACATGGGCGAAGTCGTGTTCGACGGCACGGCGCGCGAGGTGATCGACAACGTCGAGCTCCGCCACGAATACCTGGCCGTCTAGGTCGGTAGGCGCCTAGACTTCGCGGGTGGGCGCCACGTCGGCGGTTGAAACGCGGCGTGCTGCGGCGACGCGTAACCGGCGTCGACGAACGTCTTCACGTGCGGCTTGCAGCGCACGCTGCCGACGTCCGCTTGTGCGAAATACCGGGTTTCGAGTGTTTCGACGCCGTCCGGCCTGAGATCTCCGCCCAAGACTTCCGCCGCAAAGACCGTCGATACCCAGGCGATGCGATCGCCGTTTGCGTACGTGCTCGCGCACACCGGTCCGCCGAACACGCCGACGATGCGTGTCAAGCGCACGTAAAGGCCGGTCTCCTCCCACATCTCGCGCACGGCGGCATCGGTGGGAATTTCGTAGGGTTCGATCATGCCGCCTGGCGTCGTCCAGTCGTTGCCTTCGGCGTGGCGAACGAGCAGCACACGTTGCTGCCCGTCGAACGTCAGCACGCTGACCGTCGGTATTTCGAGCACTGTCGTGCCGATCTTCGCGCGCAAATCCCGGATGTAGTCAGACATCGGCATTGGTCTGCGCTCCTCCGGCGACGGCGTTACCGCGCATCCTCGCGCGGCACGTTCAGTGGCTCTCCCGGCCGACGGGCGCCCCTGAACTGCCGACGAGGAATTCGAGATCGACGCCCTTGTCCGCCTGCTGCACCGTGTCGCAGTACAGCTTGACCCAGCCGCGTCTCGCGTGCGCCGCCGGCGGTTGCCAACGCGCCCGGCGGCGCGCAAGTTCCTCGTCGGTGACGTCGAGATGCAGGCGGCGGTGTTCGACATCGAGTTCGATCGTGTCGCCGGTTTGGACCAACGCGAGCGTCCCCCCCGCTGCCGCTTCCGGCGCCGTGTGCAGCACGACGGTCCCGTACGCGGTCCCGGACATCCGCGCGTCGGAAATGCGCACCATGTCGGTGATGCCCTGCTTGAGCAGCTTGGCCGGCAGCGCGAAATTGCCGACTTCGGGGAAACCGGGATAGCCTTTCGGACCGCAATTGCGGAGCACGAGGACGTCGTCGGCGTTGACGTCGAGGGACGGATCGTCGATCCGCCGATGCAGGTCATCGATGTCATCGAACACGACGGCACGCCCGCGATGCTGCATCAGTTTCGGCGTCGCCGCGGACGGCTTCAACACCGCACCGTCCGGTGCGAGATTTCCCCGCAGCACCGCGATGCCGCCGTGCGGCTTGAATGGCCGCGCGACCGGCGTGATGACGCGCTCGTCGTAGTTGATGGCGTCCTTCGAGTTGTCCCACAGCGTGCGGCCGTTCACCGTGAGCGCGTCCTGGTTGAGCCACGCGCCGATTTCGCGAATCACGACGGGCAGGCCACCGGCGTAATAGAAGTCCTCCATCAGGAACTCGCCGGAGGGCATCAGATTGACGACGCAGGGCATCGTCCGGCCAAGCCGATCCCAGTCGTCGAGCGAAAGCGGCACGCCGAGGCGGCCCGCGATCGCGAGCAGATGCACGACGGCATTCGTCGAGCCGCCGATCGCGCCGTTCACCATGATCGCGTTTTCGAACGCCTGACGCGTCGCGACCTTCGACATCGTCAGGTCTTCGTCGACCATGTTGACGATGCGCCGGCCGGCCATCCGCGCGAGCACCTTGCGGCGTGAATCGACGGCCGGGATCGCCGCGTTCGTCGGCAGGCCCATGCCGAGCGCTTCGACCATCGACGCCATCGTCGACGCCGTGCCCATCGTCATGCAATGACCCGCGGAGCGCGACATGCACGATTCCGCCTCGATCATGTCGTGCTCCGTCATTTCACCGGTCTTCAGCATCTCGGTGAATTTCCAGACGTGCGTACCCGAACCGATGTCCCCGCCGCGGAACTTGCCGTTCAGCATCGGTCCGCCTGAAACGCCGATCGTGGGCAGATCGCACGACGCGGCGCCCATCAACAGCGCGGGTGTCGTCTTGTCGCATCCCATCAGCAGGACGACGCCGTCGAACGGATTCGCGCGTATCGATTCCTCGACATCCATCGCGCACTGGTTGCGGAAGAGCATCGTCGTCGGCCGCATCAGCGTTTCACCGAGACTCATCACCGGGAATTCGATCGGAAAGCCGCCGGCGTCGAGAATGCCCCGGCGCACGTGGTCGGCGAGCTCGCGGAAGTGCGCGTTGCACGGCGTCGCTTCGGACCACGTGTTGCAGATGCCGATGACCGGACGGCCGTCGAACTGGTCGTGCGGGATGCCCTGGTTCTTCATCCACGAGCGATGCACGAGCGCGTCGCGGTCGTGGCGACCGAACCACTGGGTCGAGCGAAGCGGCTTGCGGCGCTTGTCTGCAGCCATCGCTTCAGGACCGCATCAGGACAGCCGTGCGCCCGTCGCGCGATCGAACAGATGCACGTTCGCGGGGTCGACCAGGAAACGCACCTTGTCGCCCGGCTGCAGTGCCGGACGCCCGTGCGTTTCGACGACCATCTGCGCCTCGCCGATCTTGACCACGAGTTCGGTTTCCGAGCCCGTCGGCTCGACGACGACGATTTCGCCGGGCACGGTCTGCGGCTGATTGGCCGCGAGTTCGAGATGATCCGGACGCACGCCATAGGTGACCGGCTGGCCGTCGGTACCCGCGCCGCCGCCGAGCGGCCAGTGAACGCCGTCGCCGGATTCGACGTACGCGCTGCCGTTCGCGCGGCGCAGCGTGCCCTGCACGATGTTCATCGCCGGCGAGCCGATGAACTGCGCGACGAACAGGTTGATCGGCCGGTCGTAGAGTTCGAGCGGCGTGCCGATCTGCTCGACGACGCCATCGTGCATCACGACGATCCGGTCGGCCATCGTCATCGCCTCGATCTGGTCGTGCGTGACGTAGACGGTCGTCGTCTTGAGCCGCTGGTGCAGCGCCTTGATCTCGGAGCGCATCTGCACGCGAAGCTTCGCATCGAGATTCGACAGCGGCTCATCGAACAGGAACACCTTCGGGTCGCGGACGATTGCCCGGCCCATCGCGACACGCTGGCGCTGACCACCCGACAACTCGCGCGGATAGCGCTCGAGATACGGCTCGAGGTTCAGGATTTTCGCCGCGCGCGCGACGCGGGTCGCGGTCTCTCCCTTGTCGGCCTTGCGCAGCCGCAGGCTGAAGCCCATGTTGTCGCGCACCGTCATGTGCGGATACAGCGCATAGCTCTGGAAGACCATCGCGATGTCCCGGTCTTTCGAGTCGACGTCGTTGACCGGCCGGCCGTCGATCGCAATCGTTCCGGCGGTGATTTCCTCGAGCCCCGCGAGCATGCGCAGGAGCGTCGATTTGCCGCAGCCCGACGGCCCGACGAGCACCATGAATTCGCCCTCCTGGATGTCGAACGAGATGCCGTGAATGACCTTCGTCGTGCCGAAGGACTTTTCAATGTTCTGGAACGAAACGGAGGCCATGGTCGGGGATCAGGAGACAGAAGACACAGGGCAGACGCGGCTCAATGGCGCTTGCGGCCGCGGGCGCGCGCAAGCACGCGTGAACAGCGTGTGATGGAAAGCATAGGAAGGTGGCGACTTCGACGCGCGATCCTCGCGCATGGTCACGCCTTGACGGCGCCGGCAGTGAGGCCGGCCTGCATGTAGCGCTTGAACACGTAGTAGATCGCGGCCGGCGGCAGCGCGTAAATGAGGCCGGTCGTCATCAGCAGCTCCCACGGCGAATCGTCGGCCGACATGAACTGGCCGAGCGCCACGGCGAGCGTCACGTCCTTGTCGCTCGACAGCAGGAGAAACGCGTACAGGTATTCGTTCCACGCGAGCAGCAGCGCATAGATGCCGACGGCGACGAGCGATGGGGCCATCAGAGGCAGGTAGACGAGCCGGAACAGCTGCAGCGGCGACGCTCCGTCGATGCGTGCCGCTTCGTCGAGCTCGAACGGCAGCTTGTCCGAGGCCTGCTTCAGCACCCAGATCGCGTACGGCGAAGCGATCGTGATCATGGCCAGGATCAGCGCCCACTGGCTGTTGAGCAGGCCGTACGTACCCATCGCCTTGTACATCGGCACGGCGAGGAACGCAGCAGGGATGAAGTACGTGAAGAGCGCGCAATTCAGGACGAACCGCCCGCCGCGCGCCTTCAACCGGCTGATCGCGAAGGCGGCGGTCGTCGCGACGACCAGCGTGAGGACGCCGACCGAGACGGCGATCAACAGCGAGTTCCAGAGCTGGCGCCAGAAGAAACCGAGGAAGTGATGCTGCTCGCGAAACACCAGTTCGAAGTTCCGCAGCGTCGGGTGGTCCGGCCACAGTTTGCCCGCGAACGCGTCCTGCTTCGTCGAGATCGAGAACAGGAACAGGTTGTAGATCGGCAGCAGGGTCCAGATCGCGACCGGAATGCCGATCAGCAACAGCTTCGCCTCGGTGACGACTTTCTTCATGCCGTCAGCGCGACAGGCGCTTCATCATGAAATACACGAGCGGCAGCACGAGCGGCATCGCACACACGATCGTCGCCATCGCAAGATCGACCTGGTCGAGCCGCAGGTAGCGTATGCCGAGCGTCGCCAGGATGTGCGTCAAGTCCGCAGGTCCACCACCCGTCAGCAGGTAGACGCTGTTGAAGTCGCCGAGCGTCCAGATCATCGACAGGATCGTCGACGTCAGATACAGCGTCGCCATCGACGGCCAGGTGATGAACTTGAATTGCTGCCAGCCGGAGGCGCCGTCGACGCTCGCTGCTTCATACAACTCCTTCGCGATCGCGAGCCGCCCCGCGATCATGATCATCGTCCAGAACGGCAGGCTCTTCCAGACGTGCACGAGCATCGCCATCGACAGCGCGAGCCAGCGATCGTTGAGCCAGTTCGGCCCGTCTTCCGCCGTCAGCTTGAAGATGAGCTGGTTCACGACGCCCCACTCGGGATTCAGCATGAAGCGCAGTGAAAGGATCGTCGGAATCGACGGCACCGCCCACGGCAGTATGAACAGCACCGAGAGCCACTTGATCCAGGGTCGTGCCGTCACGAAAAAGCCGGACAGGAAGAGCGCCGCGATCATTTTCAGGTTGATCGCGACGATCAGGAACACCAGCGTGTTGACGACCGCGCCGGCGAAGATCGGATCGTCGAACAGCTGAACATAGCTTTCCGGATGACGCGCGAGCCACAGACCATAGCCCACGGGATACACGACGAACACCAGGAACACGACGACGTACGGCGCAAGGAGCAGCAGTCCCCACGCCTTCCACGGCGAGAAGCGGCGCCGCGGCCCGGGCAGCGCCGCGGCGGCTCCTTCGGCGTGCGGAAGGGCGATCGTCGACATCGGGCGGAAAACCTTTGATGGACAGGGGCGGCGCGGCCGCCCCGTTCCCTGTGTTTCCTTAGCCCGCCACCTCTTTGATGCGCGCGAGCATCTCGTCGACCGCCTTTTCGACCGGCCACTTCTCGCTCACGACGCGGTTCATCGCCTTCGCCCAGACGTTCTCGTTGTTCAGGATCGTGAACTTGTAGTTCTTCGTGAATTCGAACGGGTTCGTTCCCGCCGTGAACTGGCGCTGCACCGACGTGCGGTGCGGGTCGGCGAGCCAGAACGACAGGCGAGCAGCGCCCGATTTCGTCACCGGATACCAGCGACCGAGCGATCCCTCGACGTACGGGATCAGGTTCTCGTCCTGCAGCAGGAACGCGATGAACTCCTTGCCGCGCTTCTTGTTCTTGGAATCGGTGAACATCGCCCCGGTCTTGACGGCGGCGCGATAGGTCATCGGCGAGCCGTCTGGCTTTTTCGGGAAGCCGGCGGTAGCGATGTTGTCGTAGTAGTTCTTCTTCGCCTGTTCGCGCTCCTCGGGCTTCAGCTTCTCGTTGTTCATGTCGTCGAACCACTTCGCGGCGATCGAGATCGTCGCGTTGTGCGTCATGATCGTCGTCTTGTTGTGGAACGCGACATTGTTGTCCGGGTCCTTCCACGACGTTGCCGACGGCGGCGTGCAGCCTTTCGTGTACGGCGTCGTGTAGTCGCGCAGCGCGCCGATCATCCCCTGCCGCACCTTAGGATCCGAAACGGTCACCTTGCCGTTGTCGTCGACGAGCTTCACGTTGTACGCATCCATGAAGGTCAGGAACGAGTAGTACGAGTCGCTCGAATCGACGCCCATCGGGAAGCCGGTGCCGAAGATGCGCTTGCCGGTCTTCTTCCGGTAATCGGGCTGTGCCTTGTCGCACCAGAACGCCCAGTATTCCTTCCACGTCTCGGGAATCGCCGTGTCGCCCGCCTCGGCCAGCATGTCCTTCCAGTATTCGATGTGCATCGTCTGCTGCTTCAGCGGAAAGCCGTAATACGCGCGCTTCTTGGTCTTGTCGTTGTAGAGATACGTGGTTTCGAGCGTGTTCGGCAGGAAGTTGTTCTTGATCGGCGTCAGCACGTCGGACAGGTCCTCGAGCTTGCCTTCGAACGCCCATTTGCCGAGCACCTGGAAATCATAGACGTCGATGTAGGCGACGTCCGGCG
>DASSEA010000349.1:0-3592 GCA_035696805.1 Casimicrobiaceae bacterium | reverse complement strand
GTTCCAAGCAAAATCGCCGTACTTGTCGTCGCCCGCGAGCGGATGACCGATATGCGCAAGGTGAACGCGGATCTGGTGCGTGCGTCCCGTCTGGAGCTCAGCCTCCAGCAGTGCCAGCGGTGGCTGGTGCGCGGGCCAGATCCGCTCGCGCCTGAAAATCGTCACGGCCGCGCGGCCGGCGTCTTCGGCTCGCACCCTGCGCTCGCCCTCGCGGGTAGAAAACTTATGCAACGGCACGCTGACCGTGCGAAGCGCGTCGCGCCACGGGCCGCGCACCAGCGCCAGGTAGCGTTTGTCCACCTCACCCGCCCTCAGCTGCGCATGCAACACGGTCAGCGCGGAGCGGCGCTTTGCGACGAGCAGCACGCCCGAAGTTTCGCGGTCGAGTCGATGCACGAGTTCGAGAAACCGCGCGTCCGGACGCGCTTGTCGCAATTGCTCGATCAATCCCAGCGCGATGCCGCTACCTCCGTGGACTGCCAGACCCGCGGGTTTGTCGATGGCAATCAGCGCATCGTCCTCGAACAGGATATTGGGCTTGAACTTTCGCCCGGCGGTCGGCTTGGCGATCGACTTTGGGGCCGCCGCGCGTACGGGCGGTATGCGGACCGTGTCGCCTGGTGCGAGGCGCGTATCCGGCCTGGCGCGACGCTTGTTGATCCGCACTTCCCCGCTGCGCAGGATCCGGTAGATATGGCTCTTCGGTACGCCTTTCAGCGTGCGAATCAGGAAGTTGTCGATGCGCTGCCCCTCGGCATCGACGCCGATCGTGAGCCACGCGACAGCATCCTTGCTTAACCCGTTCATTCGCTTATAATTGTGAGCCAACCGCGCCACGCGCAGCGGTCTCGTCGCCCGCTTTGAACGAGTGAACGACAGTCAAGCGCGCCCGCTGCGGCTCCTTGCGCACGCGAGGATTGAACCGGCTAAGTCGCTCGCCGGGCGGGCTTTTTCCGCAGGAAAGTAGCGATGGTAAAGGAACAGCGCAGCTCCCGCACCCGGCATTGGCCGGCTCGAAGCGGCCGCTGCGCGGCGCAAAGCGAACGATTTATTTGCCGGCGACCGTTTGTCATGACGAGCGCCGTCGATCGATTACCCGCTAGTCTGCGGACCAGAAGATAGACACGACGAGAACCGGCAATGCGCCGGCACGCGAACCTGATGCGTACCCTACCTCGCTCGAACCGCGCCCGCCGGCTGTTGCCGCCGCGCGGCCCGTCTTCGCCCGCGCGCGCCGCGTAGCAGCAACGTCGCAAGACGCCGCATCGTCCGTCCGTTGCCCGCGGCCCTGCGCCGGGGACAACGTCCATGAAACGCATGCTGTTCAATGCCACCCAGGCGGAAGAGCTCCGGGTGGCCATCGTCGACGGCCAACGGCTGATCGATCTCGACATCGAGTCGGCGTCGAAGGAACAACGCAAGAGCAACATCTACAAAGGCGTCATCACGCGCGTCGAGCCTTCGCTCGAAGCGTGCTTCGTCGATTACGGCACCGAGCGTCACGGCTTCCTGCCATTCAAGGAAATCTCCCGGCAATATCTTAAAAGTGGACGTCGCGCCGCTGACGGCAATGGCGACGACAGCGAACCCGAATCGCGCGCCCGCGTGCAAGACCAGTTGCGCGAAGGCCAGGAACTCATCGTCCAGGTCGACAAGGACGAGCGCGGCAACAAGGGGGCCGCGCTCACGACCTACATTTCGCTGGCGGGCCGCGACCTCGTTCTGATGCCGAACAACCCTCGTGGCGGCGGCGTATCGCGCCGCGTCGAAGGCGAGGAACGCAACGAACTCCGGGAAGCGGTCTCGTCGCTCGACGTGCCGAACGGCATGAGCGTCATCGCCCGTACCGCGGGTATCGGCCGGACCGCCGAGGAGTTGCAGTGGGATCTCAACTACCTGATGCAGTTGTGGCGCGCGATCGAGGACGCGGCCAAGCTGCAGTCGGGCGCGTACCTGATCTACCAGGAATCGAGTCTCGTCATTCGCGCGATCCGAGACTACTTTCACCCGGATATCGGCGAAATCCTGATCGACACCGAAGCGATCCAGGAACAGGCCCAGCAGTTCATGGGTCACGTCATGCCGGCGAACGTGTCGCGGGTCAAGCTGTACAAGGACGACGTTCCCCTGTTCTCGCGCTTCCAGATCGAGCACCAGATCGAAACCGCGTATTCCCGGCAGGTGCCACTGCCGTCAGGCGGCGCAATCGTCATCGATCACACGGAGGCGCTCGTCGCCGTTGACGTGAACTCGGCCCGCGCGACTCGCGGCGGTGACATCGAGACGACCGCGTACAACACGAATCTCGAAGCGGCCGACGAAATCGCGCGGCAATTGCGGTTACGCGACCTCGGCGGCCTGATCGTCATCGACTTCATCGACATGGAAAGCGCCAAGAACCAGCGCGATGTCGAAAACCGCCTGCGCGATGCGCTTAAATACGACAGGGCGCGCGTGCAACTCGGCAAGATCTCGCGCTTCGGCCTGATGGAGCTCTCGCGCCAGCGTCTGCGTCCGGCACTCGCCGAGTCCGCCTACATTCCGTGCCCACGCTGTCACGGCATCGGCCACATTCGCGGCACCGAATCGACAGCGTTGCACATCCTGCGCATCATCCAGGAGGAGGCAATGAAGGACAACACTGCGCAGATCGTTGCGCAGGTGCCGGTCGATGTCGCCACGTTCCTCTTGAACGAGAAGCGCGCCGACGTCCTGACGGTCGAGACCCGCTTCAAGGTGAACGTGCTGCTGGTGCCGAACCGCCATCTGGAGACGCCCAATTACAGCGTGGCGCGCCTTCGTCACGACGAACTCAATCAAAGCGAACCGCTTCCGGCGTCGTTTCAGATGGTCGAACAACCGGAAGACGTGGATCCGATCCAGGCACGGAAGGAAGAAGCGAAGGAACCGCGTCAGGAGGCCGTGGTCAAGGGCATCACGCCCGCCCACCCCGCACCGATGGCGGTGGCGCCTGCCCCGCCCGTCAGCACGCCGGCTGTTCAAGCGGATGGACACGGCTGGCTCGCGCGCATGCTGCACTGGTTTCGATCACCGCCTTCGACGACCACGGCCGCGTCATCACGGGCCAGTCCAGCGTCCGTCATCGAATCCGCGCGCGAGTCGCGCCCCGCACGCTCTCGCGATAACGCGCGCGACGATCGCCCGCGCGGCGAGGGCCGACGTGACGCCCAGACGCGACGCGACGAACGCCGTCCCGATCGCGACCAACGCGAACGCGCGACAGGAGAACCGCGCCGCGGCGGTCAAAGCGCGATCGAATCGCAGCGGCCCACAGGTCGCAAGGACGGTCAGGGCCGCGATGGCCGCAAGGACAACGAACGCCGCGAGGTTCGCAAGGAGGTCGAGCGGCGCGAAGGCAACCGCGAGGCACGAGGCAACGGCAACGAGGCACGCGAAGCTCGACCGGCCGCGTCCGGTCAGCGCGCGCCACGCGAATCGCCCCGACCCGCAAAGGAGTCTGCGGCGGCCGACACGCCTGCCGTCATCGAAGCGACATCCGGCACGCAGCGAGGGTCCGCACCCGCGAACGGAGTCGACGAACATCGGGAAGGCGGAAGCCGCCGGCGCCGTG
>DASSEA010000348.1:0-2577 GCA_035696805.1 Casimicrobiaceae bacterium | reverse complement strand
AGCACATCCGCGGCGCGACGCGCTTGCCGACGTTCGGCCGCCTGCGCCAGGGCGGGTTGTGGACGGCTGCGTTCGCGCTCGCGTCGGGCGAGCCGGTGTACGGGCTCGGCGAGAAGTTCGGTCCGCTCAACAAGCGCGGGCAGCTGATCCACTCGCAGGTCGAGGACGCGCTCGGCGTCAACACGGGGCTCTCCTACAAGAACACGCCGTTCGCATGGAGCCCCGGCACGGGCAAGGGCGCGTGGGGAACGTTCATCCACACACCAGGCCTGGTGACGCACGGCGTCGGGTACCCGGACTGGTCGCACCGCAGCTACGCGGTGATGGTCGAGGACGAGGCGCTCGACGTCTTCATGTTCGCGGGCGCAACGCCGGCGACGATCATCGATCGCTACACGCAGCTGACGGGCCGCCCGGCCCCCGTTCCGCGGTGGAGTCTCGGACTGTGGGTGTCGCGCGCGTGCTATCCGACGCCGGACGACGCGGTCGCCGTCGCGGCGAAACTCCGCGCGCGGAAGATTCCCGCCGACGTGCTGTCGCTCGATGGACAATCGGCGTGGGATCCCGATACGCAATTCGATTTCACGTGGGACCCGCAGCGCTTCGCCGACCCCGCAGGCACGCTCGCGAAGATCAAGGCGCACGACCTGCGGATCTGCGTCTGGGAAAGCCCGTACGTGTCGGTCGATTCGCCGCTGTTCCAGGAGCTCGCATCGCAGCAATACCTGCTGCTGACGCAAACCGGCGATCCGTACGTGTTCGCCGGGGATGCGCCCGGCGATCCTGCGGCTGGCGCCGGTGCACAGTCGCTGCTCGAAAGCGGCATCGTCGATTTCACCAACCCGGATGCGTACGCGTGGTGGCGCGATGCGCACCAGCCGCTGTTCGAGGACGGCGTCGACGCGATCAACAGCGACTTCGGCGAGCAGATTCCCGATGACGCCGTCGCGTTCAATGGCGACGCCGGCGCGCGACTGCACAACGTCTATCCGCTGCTCTACAACCGCTGCGTGCACGAGGCGACGGCGCGCTTCCAGAAGCCCGGTGACGGTCCGCCGATCGTCTGGAGCCGCGCCGCATGGGCGGGCAGCCAGCGCTACCCGCTCGGGTACGGCGGGGCGCCGCAAAGCGACTGGGAAGGCCTTGCAGCGTCGATCCGTGGCGGATTGTCGTGGGGCATGAGCGGCAATCCGTATCACAGCTCGGACATCGGCGGTTTCTACGGTACGTCGCAGCCGTCGGCCGAACTGTACGTGCGGTGGTTGCAGGCGGCGGTGTTCTCGTCCCACATGCGGTTGCACGGCATCGGCGATCGCGAGCCGTGGGCGTTTGGCGCCGAGGCCGAAGGCATCGTTCGCAAGTGGCTTGCGATGCGCTATCGGCTGATCCCCTATCTCGAGCGACTCGTCGCGGAGGCGACCGCGACCGGCCTGCCGATCATGCGCGCGATGCCGCTCGCGTTTCCGGACAGCCGTCTGACGCGCGATTTCGAGACGCAGTTCATGTGCGGCGATGCACTGCTCGTCGCGCCGATCCTCCGCGAGGGCGGCGAAGTGGACATCGCGCTGCCGCCGGGCGCGTGGTACGACCTGAATACGCGCGCACGCTATCCCGGATCGCAGGTCCTGCGTTATGCCGCGCGGCTCGATCAGTTTCCGGTGTTCGGACGCGAGGGTTGCGCGCTGCCGCTCGGGCGCGCCGTCCAGCACACCGGCGAGATCAATCGCGAGAACCCGCTCGAGTTGCTGTGGCTGTTCGGCAAGCCATCGCAGCCGCTCGACGGCTACCGGCAGGTGCGCATCGAGAACGACCGCAGCGGAACGAGCGTCGTGCGCGCCACGCTGAACGTCGACGTGCAGGTCTTCGGCGACGCGTCGGCGATCAACGTGATGCCGCTGTAGCGAACGCGTGCGATGGCCGCGCATCCGACGATCGCGATCACGTCCGGCGAGCCGGCGGGCATCGGGCCGGAACTGTGCGCAATGCTCGCGGAGCGTCATCGTCGCGCGCCGTTTCAGGCGCGCCTCGTCCTGCTGGGCGACGTGGAACTGCTCGGGGAGCGCGCGCGTCGCATCGGAGCGGAAGCGCATTACACGGCTTACGAGCCGCTCGCCTTCGCGCCGGTCGGTGGTGCGATCGAAGTGTGGCAGCAACCGCTCGCGGCACCCGCGAACCCGGGACATCCCGACCCGACGAATGCGCGCAGCGTGCTGGCGATGCTCGAGGCCGCCTGCGACGCGTGCGCAACCGGCGCGATGGCGGCGCTCGTCACGGCGCCCGTCCAGAAGAGCGTCATGCTGGACGCGGGCATACCCTTCACCGGGCACACCGAGTTCTTCGCCGGGCGCACGCACACGCCGCGCGTGGTGATGATGCTCGCGAGCAGCGGCGACGCGCCGCTGCGTGTCGCACTCGTAACCACGCATGTGCCGTTGCGCGACGTGCCCGACGCGATCACCTGCGAGGCCGTGGCCGAAACGATCGCGATCCTGCGCCGCGACCTGATCGACCGTTTCGGCATCGCCGCGCCGCGCATCGCCGTGTGCGGGCTCAATCCCCATGCGGGGGAAGGCGGTC
>DASSEA010000347.1:0-2078 GCA_035696805.1 Casimicrobiaceae bacterium | reverse complement strand
GCACCGTCGTGGCGTTCGTGTCCGGCCTCGGCAACATCCGCGATCCGTGGACGGACCTGGTCAACTGGTATCAGGACATGACGCTGACCAGCGCGAAGTACCGCACGTTCGTCGGTGCCATGCAACAGTTCGCGGCGGTCGAGAAGCTCGGCGCGGTGGCCTGACGCAACGCGCGGCACGCGTTCCGGTGCACGTCACCCGCACGCGTCTCGGGATCGTGCGTGCTGAGCATCGCCACGCGCTCGCCGGCGACGCGCTTCCACAATGCCCGCTGCTCGTCGTGGTCCGCCGGCCGAACCCGGTGCCTTCGAGCGTCGTTCCACCACGCTAGTACGGCAACTGCGCCTGCCGCTCGATCGTGCAATCGACGACCGTCAGCGCCGTCATGTTGACGATGCGACGCACGGTCGCCGATGGCGTCAGGATATGGACCGGCTTCGCGCAGCCCAGCAACACCGGGCCCATCGTGACGCCGCCGCCGGACGCGACCTTCAGCAGGTTGAATGAAATGTTCGCGGCATCGAGCGTCGGCATGATGAGCAGGTTCGCGTCGCCATTGAGCCGCGAGTGCGGGAATGCCGCCCGGCGCACCGTCTCGCTCAGCGCCGCATCGCCGTGCATTTCGCCCTCGACTTCGAGGTCTGGCGCGCGGGCGTTGATGAGCGCGAGCGCATCGCGCATCTTCTGCGCCGACGGGTGTTCGCTCGTGCCGAACGACGAATGAGACAGCAGCGCGGTCTTCGGCGTGATGCCGAATCGGCGCATCTCCTCGGCGCACAGCACGGCGATTTCGGCGATCTGCTCGGCAGTCGGGTCCGCATTCACGTACGTGTCCGCAATGAACACCGTGCGCGACGGAAGCAGCACCGCGTTCATCGCGGCGTACACGTTCACGCCGGCCCGACGTCCCAGCACCTCGTCGATGTAGCGCAGGTGCAGGCCGTGCGTGCCGAACGTGCCGCACACCATCCCGTCCGCGTCGCCACGGTGAATCATCATCGCGCCGATCAACGTATGGCGTCGGCGCATCTCGATCTGCGCATACGGCTGCGAAACGCCCTTGCGCTCCGTCAGCGTGTAGTAGTTCATCCAGTAATCACGGAAGCGATCGTCGTGATCCGGGTTGATCACCTGGAAGTCGACGTTCGGCTTGAGGCGCAAGCCGAAGCGCTCGATTCTTCGCTCCAGCACCGCGGGACGGCCCACGAGGATCGGGTAAGCGAGCTTTTCGTCGACGATCACCTGCACGGCACGCAGCACGCGCTCGTCCTCGCCTTCGGCATAGACGATCCGTTTCGGATCCTTTTTCGCCGCGCTGAACAGCGGCTTCATCAACAGCCCGGAGTGATAGACGAAGCTCGTGAGGCGTGCGCGATAAGCGTCGAAATCCTCGATCGGTCGCGTCGCCACGCCGGACTCCATGGCGGCCTTCGCCACCGCCGGGGCGATCATGACAATGAGGCGCGGATCGAACGGCTTCGGTATCAGATACTCGGGGCCGAAGCGCAGGTTTTCCTGCAGGTTGTACGCGCTCGCGACGATGTCCGACTGCTCGACCATCGCGAGATCGGCGAGCGCACGCACGCAGGCAAGCTTCATCGCCTCGTTGATCGACGTGGCGCCGACGTCGAGCGCGCCGCGGAAGATGAACGGAAAGCACAGCACGTTGTTGACCTGGTTCGGAAAGTCCGAACGGCCCGTCGCGATGATCGCGTCGGGTCGCGCGGCCTTCGCGATGTCGGGCATGATTTCCGGATCGGGATTCGCAAGCGCAAGAATCAGTGGCTTGTCGGCCATCATCGCGAGCCATTCGGGCTTCAGCACGCGCGCCGCCGAAAGACCGAGAAAGATGTCGGCGCCCGGGAGGATCTCGGGAAGCTTCCGGGCCGACGTCGGCTGCGCGTAGCGCGCCTTGTTGTCGTCCATCTCCTCCGTGCGCCCCTGGTAGACGACGCCCTTGATGTCCGAGACGAAGATGTTCTCGCGGCGAATGCCGAGATTGACGAGCAGGTCGAGGCACGCGAGCGCGGCGGCACCTGCACCGGAGCAGACGAGCTTCACGTCGGCAAACGCCTTCC
>DASSEA010000346.1:0-2688 GCA_035696805.1 Casimicrobiaceae bacterium | reverse complement strand
TCGACGGCAAATGCGAGTCGCCGCTGGAGGCCGCACGCTGCCGTGGCGCATGAACGCGATGCTGCAAGGAAGCCGAGCGTCGAACGCACCGGGCGAGGCAACGCCGAGCCGAGGCCCGAAGGGCGCGGCGGCGCGTCATGTCGGCTGCGCGCGCGGTAACCCTTGTGCAATCGCCGCGAGCGGCGCCATGCGCACTTCGGCGCGGTACAGGCTTCGTGTCGCGCCGATGAACCCGAAACAACGGAATACGACACCCGGTACGCCGGCTTTGCCGAGCCCGCTCGCAGCCGCGGCGTCGTAAGGACCTTCGACGATCATGTGCAGCACGTCGTTGCTCCGGACGTCGGCCGCGACGCGCCGGTCGACCGAAATGTCGTGCGCCATGTACACCATCGGGTCGGTCATGAAGTCGTGTCCTTCCTTCATCGCTTTCTCGAGCAGCGCGCACGACAGCAGCGACGCCGCGAACATCTCGGGAAAACGCACGCGATTCTCGAGCTCGTCGAAGTAGTAACCCTGATCGCAGAGCGAGCCGGCGGCGAAATTCTTCGCATTGCCGGTGTTCATGTACTTGCGCTTCACGAACCACGGGGTGCCGCGCAACCACGCACGGTCTTCGGCGCGACGCAAGTCGCCGATTCCGTCGAAGCTCCGATCCGCCAGGAACAGCGGGTGCGCGGTTTCCCGCTTGTGACCGATCAGCACCATGCCAGCGTCCTTGCGCACGACGACGCGGTTGGCGAGCGACGGCGGATCGGTTCGCGCGAGGGTCGGCCTGATGTCGACGTCGAACGTCTCGTCGGGGAAGAGTGCGTTGGCGAACGTCAGCTGGTAATTGCTGTAGTGGAGTCCGTGCTCCGCGATGAACGCGTTCTCCCCGTGGGCGTCGCGGTGAAGGTCGATCGCGTGCTCGACCAGCTGCTCGAGCTGAAAGCCGAGCACGATCGGACCGGGGTATGGGTTGCCGAGAATGCGCGCACACTTGCGCGGCTCGTGGAACGGGTTGAAGTCGTCCGTCGAATTGCGCGCGGCGTCGATGTGAATCTGGCGAAAGCAGTACGCGCCCATCGAGGCTCCCGAGTCACCGTCGCGGAAACCGCAGGTCCTGTGCGCGCAGCTCGTGCCGCCACAGCAGGACGCCCTTCTGGTCGTAGCTCTCGAGCGCGATGCGACGTGCCTTCGCGGGCCCGGTCAGCCGGATCAGCCCGAACTGGCGCTTGCCCACGAGCGTACCCGGCACGACATCGGGATTGTCGCGCTCGACAGCTTCAGGATGTTCCCATGGCCGCGACGTCAGCGGGCTCGACGTGAATTCGTAGAGCGGATACGCGGCGGGCCGCGTGATCTTCAGGAGCTCGGTGAAATGCCGGTCGCCGCTCGCGAACATTACGCCGTCGACGCGCTGCGCGACGAGCCAGTCGGCGAGGAGCTTCTGTTCGTGCGAGAAATGATTGAGTCCCTCGAACCGATTCGCGCGATTCCAGAGCTGGGAGCCGTTGACGACGAGCTTCAGCGCCGCGTGCGAATAGACGAGCGCATTCTCGAGCCACGCGAGTTGCTGCGGGCCGAACATCGTCTTGCCCGGCTCGTCGTTCATGCGGTTCGCGGACCGGTACCAGCGATCGTCGAGCAGGAACAGGTCGACGTCGCCGAGCCTCGCACGGCCGAAGATCCCGGGAACGTCGGGCAACCCGTACCCGGGGTTCGCCCAGTAGCGCTTGAACAGCGCGAGGGAAGTCCCCTTCATGACGTACGACATGTCGGCGTCGTTCGGGCCGTAATCGTGATCGTCCCAGATCGCGAGCTGCGGCGCCGCGACGAGCAGTCGCGACAGCGCCGGGTGTGCGCGTTGACGCCGGTAACGCGCGGCCATCGACGCGGGATCGAGCTCGTCGGGCGGCTGGAAGTACAGGTTGTCGCCGAGCCACACCATCAGATCCGGCGCCTTGTCGGCGATCGCGTCGAAAATCTCGTAGCCGCCGCCGTAGGCGCTGGCATTCCACGGCGGCTCAGCGGGCGCGAGGAAGAAGCACGAGCCGATCGCGATCGTGACATCGCGCGCATCGTCGCCGTTCGTCCACCACGGTTGTGCGCGCACCGTACCTTCGCGGCGCTCGCCGTTGCCTTCGATCACATACGTTGCGCGCGCACCGGGTGCAAGGCCGGTGAGCCGCGCCAGGACGACGTCGTCGTCCTCGGCTCGCGCGTCGAGCGTCGCCTGCTGTTCGTGGCCGTCGTGTTCGGATCGCCAGCTCACGCGAATCGGACCGGGTGCATCGGCCTGCACCCAGACGAGCGCGCTCGTGTAATCGGCATACCCGTGCATGACGACGAGGCGCGCCTGCACCGCTGCGCCGAGCGACGCACAGAACAATGCAACGAACAGGCGGATGGCCACGGCGATGCATCCTGCGCCACGCAGCGCGCTCGATTGTGCCGACAACCCCCCCAGATTACAATTGGAGCGTGGGCGATTCCGTGAACCTCACGCACCACTTCCTGATCGCGATGCCGGCGATGGCGGACCCCCATTTCGCGAACTCGCTAACGTACGTGTGCGAGCACAACCCCGAAGGTGCGCTCGGCATCGTCGTCAACAAGCCGATCGACATGACGCTGTCGACGTTGTTCGAGCAGATCGAGATTCCGCTCGATGACCACGCGTTGCGCGAAGCGCCGGTTCACTTC
>DASSEA010000345.1:0-2443 GCA_035696805.1 Casimicrobiaceae bacterium | reverse complement strand
CCGGACATAGATCGCGATCGCGATCATGTAGCCGATCGTCGCGATTATCCCGGGCACGAAGGCGGCGATGAAGAGCCGGCCGATATTCTGCTCGGCGAGGATCGCATAGACCACCAGCACGACCGAAGGCGGGATGAGAATGCCGAGAGTTCCCCCGGCGGCGAGCGTGCCGGTGGCGAGAATGGGGCTGTAGCCGTAGCGGCGCAGCTCCGGCAGCGCGACCTGCCCCATCGTCGCCGCGGTCGCGAGCGAACTGCCGCATATCGCGCCGAAGCCTGCGCACGCGCCGATCGCCGCCATCGCGACGCCGCCTTTGTAATGACCCATGTACGCGCTCACGAAGCGAAACAGCGCGCGGCTCAGTCCGCCGTGCGTCGCGAACTGCCCCATCAACAGGAACAGCGGGATCACTACGAGGTCGTAATTCGATAACCGTGCGTATGCGAGGTTCTTGAGCGAGCTCAACAATGCATTGAAATTGCCGTCGGTCAGATACGCATACCCGCCGAAACCGACGGCGAACATCGCGATGCCGATGGGCACGCGCACGACCATCAGCGCGAGCATGATCGCGAACATCAATGCACCGACCGCAACGCCGCTCATCGCGTCTGCACTTCGCCTCGCGACAACGCGACGCGCAGCCGATGCCCCGCCAGATAGAAACCGGCGAGCCCGAGCAGCAGGAACCCCGGCACCATCAGCGCCTGCGCGACCCATACGGGCCAGCCGAGGATCGCCGACGTCTCCCCCACCTCCTTCAGCACAAGCGCGCCCGCGCCGGTACGCCACGCGAGCAACGCGCCGAACACGCCGACGAGGAGCGAACCGATCGCATCGAGCAGCGCGATCCGCTGCGATCGCACGTTGTGCGTGAAGAAGTCGACCTTGATGTCGCCGCCGATCAGGTGGCAGTAGGCGAAAAACGTTGCCGACGCGAACGCCGCGCACATCTGCAGGATCTCGACGTCGCCGGGGACCGGTGCCGAGAACAGCTTGCGGCCGACGATCGACACGATCTCCATCACGACCAGCGCGACGAAAACGAGCCCGCCGGCGATCGCCGTCATCTTGGTGGTCGCGAGGAGCGCACGACCGAAAGAACCAAAGCCCGGGTCGTGCGCGACTGGCTGGGCTTCGGCGCTTTTCATTGCGTCGTGCTAGGGGGTACCGCGTTCCCAGCGCTCGCGAATCGCCGCCGGTGCGACGACGGCCTGGATCCGTGCGGCGTCCTCGGGATGGCGTCGCGCGAACACGCGCACTTCACGGCCTTCGACGAGCAGCGTATTGCCGCGGCGAATGACGTGCTCCATGATGAAGCTCTTGTTGCGCCAATCGACGATCGCCGTTTCGATCTCGATGCGGTCGCCGTACGTCGCGGGCGCGATGAATCGCGCGTGCACGTCCACGATCGGCGTGCCGATGATGCCGTCGTGCACACGCTCCGGCCGCAGTTGCCACGGCGGCACGCCAAGCGCGTGGAAGTAGCGATGCCCGGCCGAATCCATCCAGCGGAGGAAGTTCGGATAGAACACGATTTGCGCCGGATCGCAGTCGCCGAACTCGACGAAGAAGTGCGTGACGTTCCGGAATGCCATCGTCAGTGCGCGCGAGCGTGCTGCGCGCCATCGTCGCGGCGCGGCATGAAACGGATCGGCTGCGCGATCACCGGACGCACGGGCGCGCCCTGTCGCACCAGCTCGGCATCCAACGCCTTGCCGCCTTCGTCGGCGAGCGCCGCTTCGCGGGCGGCGCGAATCGCCGCGATGCGCGCGTCGACCGGCGCGTGGCGTTCGGCGACGTGCTCCAGGATGTGCGCAAGATTGGCCTTGCCGCGCTCGTTGGTGACGCCGTAGCCCTTGATGAGCCTCCCGCAAAGCGCGACTTCGTAACCCAGGGCCAAGTCGTCCCGCGTGCAGCGTTCGATCGCGGTCAGCCACCGCTCGATGCCGCGCTGTTCGTCGCCGTAGCGCGCGCCGAGGCGGCGCAGACGTCGCAGCGTTGCCAGACCCCGCAAGAGCAACAGGCCCGAGATCGCGTGCGTGCGCAAATGGAGCGGCCACGCGAGCGGCGCGCGGCCGCGCGACTGCCGGCGCCTGTCCCAGCGCAAAAGGCTCGTTGAGAGCGGCGATGGCAAAAGTCCCGCAAATTCCGGCACGCCCGGCTTGAAGTGATCGATGATGCGCACGACGTCACCGGCGCCGGCGCCGAGTTCCTGCCGCACGCGCGCAAACCGCGCCGCGCGCGATTTGAGTCCCGCGACGCGCACGATATCGTCGAACGCCATCCACAGCGCGAGAAAGCGTGCGGTTTCGCGCAGCACGCGCCCATCACCTGGACCGGAGCCCGACGAGACGTGTTCGGCCGCATCGATGCGCCGCAAGCGCTCGAGATACAGCTCGCCATAACGCGCGTCCTGGAACTCGACGACGCGCGCATGTCC